>NZ_VPAS01000009.1:0-143302 GCF_013419125.1 Acinetobacter sp. YH12102
GCGAGGCTTTAGGAGAAGCTGCAACTTCTCCAAAAAGCTTGAAAATCATTTCAAAGCCTTTGATTTAGTGTTCTTTTATATCAATAATGGATTCGTTTAATGCCAGCATACTTTTTGAAACACCACCCCGAATCTTTAACATTTTTATATAAAATGCAGATACTTGATGACCCTAAAATACTTTTATATTGGGTTTTAGCTTTATTTATGTTTAAATATGAATATATACTTTCACATAAAACTTTTAATTCCCTCATAAATTCATCAGTCATATAAGTATTATGAAAATCTTTTAAATCACATGATTCTAATAGAAGCAAACCTTCTCTATATGAAGATAAAATTTCAGTTAAACAAGCACACCTTGATTTAAAAACTTCTAAATCTAATTTATTATTCATTTCAGCATTCCACAATATCAACTTTCGATTTTTCAAAAATATTTCTAGGTAATTTAAAATAATTTACAAAATCTGTTTTATAAATTATTTTAGGAATATGATATTTATCCCTCTTCAAGATTTCCTTATTAATTAAATAAAATAAATTTTCATCTTCTAATTTAGTTAAATAATCAAAAAGTTCCTTATAGAAGTTAATTCTATATTCACATTTTATTTTGTGACTTTGAAGATAAGTAAATAGCTCTGACCAAAAAATATAGTTAGCTTGATTCTTAAACCAATCTTCATGACTTTTAGCTTCAATAGATAAAAGATACGTATGTTGTGTAAGACTCAAATAGTCTTTCTTAACGCGAGTAATCATTGAATTTTTCAGTCGATCTTTTGCATTTTTTTGATCACCTACCTCAACATTAGTAAGCTTTATTGTCTGGTCGATTATGTCGGAGAATTTTCTTAGCGAACTTTCAGTTAATTTGTCTTGTTTCACACAAGATAGCTTAGAACTCTTCTTTGGTTTAGCTTGTTTTTTGGACATTATTAGCTCCAAATTCATCATTCTAAAAATTTCATAAAGGCTTTTTTTGAGCATGAGAAATCTTAGGACCTAAATCTCAATCAAATTTAAGCTAATGATATTTTTAAAAAATCAATTATAAATTTTTTCTGGATGAGCTAGCTTTTCTTGTTATTGCGTGTCTTTTTTAGATCAAATGCAATAAGACTTAATAACATGAAAAACTAGCTCTATTTGAAAGAATTAGCGAGCCTTTTTCAGGTTCTCATGCCATTCTACAATTTCGTCATAATCAAAATATAATGCGCTTTGTCGAGCAATGCCCTGCTTTATAGGTCTAGGAAAGTCTGGATCAGATGCCAATAAATCCTTAATTGTTTGACTCGTTACATCCAACATTCGACATAAGGTAGATTGCTTAATGCGTATTCTATCCCTTGGAACCAAGCTATTCGCTTCAAGTAACTCTTTTACTTTATCAGCCATATCAAGATCACTCCTTATCATTTAAGATCTTGAAGCGAGTTTGTCAAAAAAAGTTAGGTGTTTTTAAGTGCCACTATAATAAATAGTAGTGACACCAAATCATAAATCATTGATTTAATAAAAAATTATCTTTTATTTATATTTGTGACTCTTTTCAATCTTAATCTATCATTAGATTCTTTTATTATTTTTCCCTCTGCATCAACAGTAATACTTCCTATATCTCTTTCATTTAGAAACTTATTGGCTAGCTGCTCATGTGACAATTTAGGCTTTCCATTTTTGTAAATAAAATCCCACAACTCCATACACTTCCTCATCTCTGGAGCATATGTTGGAGATTTTTCATTAAATGCAGGATGATTATAAATATCACTCAAATTTTGAGCTTCCTTTAAAGTATTATTCTCTTTTTCCAATCGTTCATATTTAGATCTAAGAATTTCCAGCTCTCTTGATAGACTTTTTTCTTCTGAAAGGATATTCATAAATTGATCTTTATCAACCAATAAACCACTAATATCCAACCACAATCCATCTAATCTTTTATTTGCAATTAAAGAAAACTTACATGGTAAATTAATTTTATAAGATTCAGGTTTTAAATTTGCTATGCAATATTCCAAATATGATCCATTTTCAGAAATAGACACATAATCAATCAAAATTCTATTTTCTAATTTTGTATTACTCATCATTTTATCTAAAAATTTTAAAATATTATCTCTTAATAAAATTTTTAGCTCACCTTCATGTTTTTTAAATCTAATTAATTCCAATTCAAAAGAACTTCGATCAATTGAATAATTATATATCTCTCCTAAGTAACCATCATAATAGCAATATATATCGAGCTTATTATTTTTAATTAAATTATATACATCATTATAATAACAAGAAAATTCTTCTGCTTTCTTCAAGGCAATTTCTAGTGGGATATAATCAGGCATACTTAGTCCAAAAAAAAGGTAGTGAAACATTCACTACCTTTATAGCCATACTTTTACATGTATGTCCAAATTCTATGCTGAAATTTCATCCAAATAGTCAGCATATTCCTGCATCAACTCGACTCTTTGAGAAAAATACTTTGCTTTATTATATTTTCCCTTCACACCACCCTGTACATGGGCCAATGAGAATTCAACATGCCGCTCATCATAATCCTGCTCATTGAGAATCGTAGATGCAATATGTCTAAACCCATGCGGCGTTTGACGACCAGCATATCCCAAACGGCGTAAAGCCATAATAAAGACTGTATCAGAGGCTGGCTCATTTACATCTGTTCTGCTTGGAAAAAGATAATCACTTTTTGGATTAAGATCTTTCAGTCGATTTAGTAATTCACACACTTGATTAGGCAACGGAACAATATGTTCTCGCCGCTTCTTCATTCTTTCAGCGGGTATAGACCAAATTTTCGTCTTGAAGTTAAATTCGTCCCAAGTCGCTTCCCTAAGCTCAGAAGGACGACAGAATAAATAACTAAGTAGCAATAAGCCTATTCTCGTTTCTTCTGCTGGATACCGTCGAATAGTTCTGAGTAAATCTGGAACATCTTCAGTACCCACATGTGGCATACTTTTCGACACACCATTTTCTAGATATTTATGTATACCTTCTAATGGATTATATTCAATACGTCCCGTAACTTTTGCTAGATTATAAATATCACGACACATGGTTAAAATTCTTTTAACCTGTTCATTAATTCCCTGTTCAACTTGAATAGCTCGCAAATGGTTAAACCATTCAACAGCTAGAATCGAATCAAAAGGTCTATGACCAAATTTTGGGAAAATATGTTTTTCTAATGCACCTTTATTTCTAACAAAAGTAGCTTCAACCCAGTTCCCTTGACGGATCGTTAGCCATTCTTGAGCTAAGGCTTTGAACAAATCTTTACGCTCACTAAGTTCTTTCTCTTGCTTCTGCTTTTTAGTAAAAACTGGATTTTTACCATCAACTATATCATTAAGTAATTCCCGAGCTTTTTTTCTTGCCTTAGCACCTGAGATTAGCGGATATGCTCCCAAACTAATCCAAGACCATTTTCC
The DNA here is from genome assembly GCF_013419125.1 of Acinetobacter sp. YH12102. Taxonomy (NCBI): domain Bacteria; kingdom Pseudomonadati; phylum Pseudomonadota; class Gammaproteobacteria; order Moraxellales; family Moraxellaceae; genus Acinetobacter; species Acinetobacter sp. YH12102. Next base: position 3,468 of record NZ_VPAS01000009.1, read on the forward strand.
ATCTTCTCTTTTATAACGAAAAACCCAAGATTTTTTCCCACTTGGCGCAACCCTAAAATAAAGACTTTCACTGTCTTTAATTCGGTACTCACTTGCCTCAGGTTCTAGGTTTTCCAATGCTGTATCAGCGATTGGAAAACGCTTTATTTGCGTCCGCTTCATGATTTGTACACATCCAGTTCAATTTTTCCGTTGTGTACACCCTATGTGTACAGCCTCACTTCAAAATGTTCTTAAATGATATGTAATGATCTTAAAACAAAAAAGGCTTGAACCCTTACGGTTCAAGCCTTTAGCTGAAGATCTTGGAAGATCTTCGGATTTACTTTTGAATTTTGGTGGAGGTGGCGGGAGTTGAACCCGCGTCCGCCAGCACTACGCTCGAGAATACTACATGCTTAGATATCGTCTATTGTTTTAACTCTTTGTGACCCGACGAACAGGATACAAATCGCGATCCTCTTAGTTTAGTACAAAGCCCCGAGGCTTGGCTTTATACGGACTTGTGTGCGTGCGCTTCAGTCGGACTCTCTAACCACAAGTATTCGGAGAGGCGGACAAGCTGCCCTTAGGCAGCTAGAGCGTATGATTCGTCGTTTGCGACTAAAAAATGCAAATTTGATTTACGAGAGAAAATGCGCTCTCGGCATGCATCTATGAGTTTCATCACCAGCGTCGAAGCCAGAAACACCCCCAAAGTACAAGGCAATCATAGCATAGATGTCAAAAATTACGATGCATTTTCTAAACATTTACACAACTTGATGCGCTTAATTACATTATTGCGCTAATATTTTACTTTTCAAGCCGAATAACAGAAAAATTATGAGCTATTTACTGGCCCTAGATCAAGGAACCACATCGAGTCGGGCTATTATTTTTAATGAACATGGACAAATTCAGGCAACGGCTCAACGTGAAACCCATATTCAGACGCCACATTCAGGTTGGGTCGAACAGGATGCTCAGGAAATCTGGAGCACGCAGATTGCGGTGGTACAGCAAGCGCTTGCTACGGCGCGTATTCTCGCCAAAGATATTAAAGCCATTGGTCTGACCAATCAGCGCGAAACCACGGTGGTTTGGGATCGAAGAAATGGTAAACCGCTCGCGCCGGCCATCGTCTGGCAAGACCGTCGAACGTCTGACTGGTGTAACCAGCTGATTGAACAGGGCTGGATGACCAAAATTCAGCAAAAAACCGGTCTACGGATTGATCCTTATTTTAGTGCAGGAAAATTGGTCTGGTTTCTGGAGCATGTAGAAGGCGTACGTGAACTGGCTGAACAGGGTCATGTCGCTTTTGGTACTATCGATAGCTGGCTGATCTGGAACCTGACTCAAGGCGCAGAACATGTGATTGAAGCCAGCAATGCTTCCCGTACCATGCTGATGAATCTGCATCAACAAACTTGGGACGAAGAACTACTGGAGCTGTTTCATATTCCTGCTTCGGTCTTACCAAAAATTATTTCCTCGGATAATTATATCGCTGACACCGCTTCAGGTTTACTCGGTGCCAATATCCCCATTACCGGTATTCTAGGTGATCAGCAATCTGCACTGTTTGGTCAATCCTGTTTTGAAGTGGGGAGCGCAAAAAATACCTATGGCACCGGCTGTTTTATGCTGTTCAATACCGGTCAAGACATCCAGCTCAGTCAGAATAAACTGCTTTCTACCCTTGCCTGGCAAGCGCAGGGTCAAACCACCTATGCACTGGAAGGCAGCGTGTTTATGGCGGGTGCGGTAGTGCAATGGCTACGTGATGGTCTCGGGATTATTCAAAAAAGCAATGATATCGAAAAACTGGCCTGTAAAGTTGAGGATACCGACGGCGTGGTTTTGGTTCCGGCCTTTACCGGACTTGGCGCACCGCATTGGGACAGTGAAGCGCGTGCCCTGCTCTGTGGCATGTCTCGTGGTACGACTCAAGCGCATATCGCCCGAGCAGCCTTAGAATCAATCGCTTTTCAGGTATCGGATGTCCTCAGTGCAATGCAATCCGATATTGCCCACCCTTTAAAAGAATTACGGGTCGATGGCGGTGCCAGTAGCAATGACATGCTGATGCAGTTTCAGGCAGATATTCTCAATGTGCCGGTGCTGCGTCCGAAAATGCTGGAGTCTACCGCTTGGGGGGCAGCCGCCATGGCCGGATTAAAATCCGGAATATTTTCCAGTCTGGAGGAAATTTCGCAGTCTTGGCAACTTGAACGTGCCTTTGAACCAAAAATGCAAAATGATGAGCGTGAAGCTCATTTAGCCAAATGGCAGAAGGCCTTAAATCGGGCCAAATAAGATCTATAACCTGTATCAATCTGAAGGTCGAAAGCTAAAAAAGCACTGTTCAACAGTGCTTTTTATTTTCTATCTCTTACCCTCAATAAGCATAAGATGCAATCGCTGTAGCAATTGGCTTATCTTCATCATTGATCATGGTCATACGCATGGTGCAGCCCTTACGCCCCAAACGTAAGGTTTCTGCCCGCGCGATAAAATATTTACCGCGCCCGGGTGCCAGATAATCCACCCGCATATCCACTGTCGCCAAACGCGAGACTTTTTTAATGGTATCGGCAATGGTTTCAGGTTCGGCTTTTTTATATAGCTCCCCCATCGCTACAATTCCACCGACACTATCGAGTACCGTGGCCGCAAGACCGCCATGCAAAATTTGAAACGCGACATTACCAATCATAAAATCCTGCATTTCGACATAGGCTTCGATCTGGCCTTCCACCACCCGCATGCTCATACCATTATGCTTAAAAAAAGGAGAGCTATTAAAAGCATGTACCAACTGATTTAAGACCACATCAATATCCACCTTTGCCCCCAAGTGTATATTACCTGTCCAGCTTTTCTCTGTCTTAGTCATCACTCTGCTCAAATCCACCGCAATAAAAAACCGCTAATTTATGCCCAAAAATTTCAGTTAGGGCTACAATAGGTGCCTAGTTTAATACTGATTGCTGAGATTTTTATGACCTATACGTTCAATCGTCCCGCGTTTCCTGCAACTCGCATGCGTCGTATTCGTAAAAATGAGCATTTACGTTCTATGGTACGTGAAACGCATATCAGTGCAGATCACCTGATTTATCCAGTATTTGTACTGCCGGGACAAAACCAGAGTCAAGATATTCCCAGTATGCCGAATATCCAGCGCCTGTCAGCAGACTTGCTGTTAAAAAAATCAGAGCGTCTGCTGGAACTGGGTGTCAATAAACTGGCACTGTTTCCAGTCACACCACAAGAAGATAAAAGCCTGACCGCCGAAGCGGCTTGGCGCGAAGATGGTCTGGTCCAACGCACTTTGCGTTTATTAAAAAAAGAACTGCCAGAAATGGTGCTGATTACTGATGGTGCACTCGACCCATATACCACGCATGGTCAGGATGGCATTATTGATGAGACCGGTTATGTCTTAAATGATGAAACGGTCGAATGTCTGATTAAACAGGGTCTCAGCCATGCCGAAGCAGGCGCAGATGTATTTGCCCCAAGTGACATGATGGATGGCCGGATCGGTGCAATTCGTCAGGCCTTTGAACAAAATGGGCATATCTATACCTCAATCATGGCTTATTCAGCCAAATATGCATCCAGCTTCTATGGTCCATTCCGTGATGCAGTCGGTTCTGCCAGCAATTTAAAAGGTGGCAATAAATACAATTACCAGATGGATGTCGGTAACCGTGCCGAAGCACTGCATGAAATTGCGCTGGATATTCAGGAAGGCGCAGACATGGTGATTGTCAAACCGGGCATGCCTTATCTGGATATCGTCCGTGAAGTTAAAGACACTTTTGGTGTACCAACCTTTGTCTATCAGGTCAGTGGTGAATATGCGATGCTGGCCGCTGCCATTCAAAATGGCTGGTTATCTGACAGCGTGATTATTGAATCGCTGATGAGCTGCCGCCGCGCCGGTGCCGATGGCATCTGGACTTACTTTGCCGAAGAAGCTGCGCTTAAACTGAAAGACATGAAGTAAAAGGATTTCGGCGCAATGCATATCGCCATTATCGGCGCTGGCATCACCGGGTTGATGTCGGCGCTGGAACTGCTTGAACAGGGATGTTCTGTCACGATTTTTGATCAGCAAGTTGCCGGGAAGGCTGCGTCCTGGGCCGGAGGCGGGATTCTTTCTCCGATGTATCCCTGGCGCTACCCCGCTGCAGTCAATACGTTGGCCCGGCATGCCAAACCGCTCTATCAGGACTGGAATCAAAAACTGCAGCCAGTGACCGGTATCGATTTCCAGATTCATGAAAGTGGTATGCTGATTTTTGATGAAGCTGATTTTGAGATTGGCTTGTGCTATGCAGGAAAATATCAGGATCCTCAGCAACAGGCCGAATTGCTTGATCAGACTCAGCTACAACAAATCAATCCCCGAATTGATCAGCGCAAGTTCAAACAGGCGATTTACTTTCCGGAACTGGCCAATATCCGCAATCCGCGACTATTACAGTCGGTCATCAGCTATTTAAAACAGCATCCGCATGTCACCTGGCAAGAGCACTGTAAAATCACTCAGCTCAATATTCAGCAAGGCTGGGTAACGAGTGTGTCCAGTGAAAGTGGTCAACACTTTCAGGCAGATCAGTTTGTAATCGCCACAGGCGCATGGTCTGCAGGCTGGTCAGAACAGCTTGGCTGTGAAATTCCGGTGCAACCGGTGCAAGGACAAATGCTGCTGTTTAAAACCCCAGAAAACTGGCTACCGAGCATGTGCATGAACAAGGTCATGTATCTGATTCCACGGCGCGACGGACATGTTGTATGTGGTTCCAGTATGCGTCAGGTCGGTTTTGACACCTCGCCTTCTGCTGAAATCCGGCAAGATATTCTACAGGCTTGTCTGGAGATGGTGCCGGAACTGGCGGATTTTCCGCTGGTCAAGCAATGGGCCGGATTAAGACCCAGCTCACCCGATGGTATTCCCTATATTGGCAAAATCCCCGAATTGCAAAATGCCTGGGCCAATTTTGGCCATTTCCGCAATGGCTTATGCATGGCCCCAGCCTCAGGCAAGCTACTTGCTCAATTGATGCTTGAACAAACGCCGACCATTGTAGATCCACAGCCCTATGCTCCGGCCCATCTATTGGAGCCAGGTCGCTTAGTGCTTTAGGATATTATGCAGCGCTTCTTTCAAGGTTGGATAATCAAACTGAAATCCCGCATCCTGTAAAGCTTGAGGCTGTACATACTGACCGTTTAAAACCAGTTGCGATTGTTCTCCCAGCATCATTTTCAAGCTGCATGCTGGCAGTGGCAGTAAAGGTTTGCGTTTCAGTAGCTGTGCAGCAGTCCGGGCAAACTGTGCCTGACTGACTTTTTCCGGAGCAACCACATTAAAAATCTGCCCGGTCGTCGTTTCAAGCATCAAGAATTCAATCGCACGCAATACATCTTCTAAATGCACCCAAGTGACTGGCTGACGCCCATGACCAATCCGCCCGAACAGATTCAGTTTAATCGGCAATAACATCTGCGGCAGAATTCCACCACCTTTGCCGAAGACCACAGCAAAGCGAACAATTTTGGTGTTCTGACTGCTATAGGACAAAGCCAGTTGTTCCCACTTCGCACAGAGCTCAGACATAAAAATATCTTGTGGCGGGCTTTGTTCCGTACAGACCTGCTCCCAGCACTCACTCGGGTCAATACCATAATAACCAACGGCTGAGGTTGAAATAATCCGTTTCGGTTTGATCTGGTATTTTTCTAAATAGTCAAATAACTGTTTGGTGGTGTCTAAACGGCTATCCAGCAATTGCTTTTTACGCGCTGCTGTCCAGCGTCCCTGACCGATGCTTTCGCCAGCCAGATTAATCACATAATCAATCTGAGGCTGTTTTAATTCATCCAGCTGGTTAATCCAGTGAAAATCTGGATGCGGTTCAGATTGATTCTTGCGGCGGGTCAGCCCAATCACCCGATAATCACGTTCCAATAAAAAACGCACCAGATGACTGCCAATAAAACCACTCGCTCCGGTCACCAACACTACAGGTTTATCCATAAGTCATTCTTAGCCCTGTTATTTTTTCTATTTAAATTATACGCAACTTATTCTGGGGTTTTTCAATCAATGCCCTCTTTGTCGTGGTGAATTTGTATCCTGCCTGATGCGATCAATCTATCAAGATCAATCGTCATAAAGCCACCTACCTATCAGGCCTGCGGCGAATTGCCAAACATTTGATCTGCCATACGCTGTGCCTGCTTGCCATAGAACCAGTAAGTCAATAGATATAACGGAATCGCGATCAGCAAGAACATGATCAGCACAATACTTATAAATTGTGGCTGCTGTAGATATAGCAAAAAGTCCTGCCAAGCATTTGGATTAGAGCGCGTAGCAATCAGAATACCAAGTAACAGAAATAGCAGGTTATAGCCCCAATAAATCAGACTAAACCCCAAAGTGAATTTTTTACGTTCCGACTGCGTTGGGGCACGTTTTTGCTGTTTTAAAAACTTAAATAAGATCCAGATCATGGCTACCAGATAAGGAACAACCGTCAGTACGGCGCCCATCCCCGTTGGCATCAGTGCTGCCAGCACCCCGCAAATGCAGGTAAAAATAAAGCAGATAATAAAAAACCAGATAAAATAACGGGTTAAAGGCAACATAGGAATCACTCGGTGACATTCATCAAGCTAGTATAAAAAAAAACAGGTTTTTTTTCATTTTATTGTCAACCATCGGCCAGAAGGTGACGTTATATAGGGTACAAGGTACAAAAATTTGGACTGGCATCCACGAATTTTTGCTGACCTTAGAGCTAAAGCAATAAGTCCAGTGTACAGGGAAATTTTGAATAGCAGCCAAAATCTTCATGTAACACAAATTTGACCGACGATTTCACATCACTCGAATCGTCGGTTTTTATTTTTTAAAATTCCGATTTTTCAGCCTGATGAATTGCATGACTGTTCAAGACTGGGTGATTTAGACATGACTATCCTGCCATTTTGCCTACTGATTAAAATAAATTCAGCCTGACATCAGCAACAATTCGCTGAAATATCTTTTTTAAGTAGATTTTCCCCTCAGCTTTTTCCTATAGTAGCAAGGCAGACATTTCAGGGTTCATCTACATGGCAGTTCATTTTCTTCACACTTCCGATTGGCATCTGGGGCAATTTTTCCATAACCATGACCGTGAATTTGAACATGCCCAGTTTTTGACTTGGTTGCTCGATCAAATTAAAACAAAACAGCCGCATGCCTTGTTGATTGCCGGTGATATTTTTGATGTGATCAATCCAGCCTCAAGTGCGCAAAAGCAACTGTATCAGTTTCTGGCCGATGCACATGATCTGGCCCCGCATATGCAGACTTTGATGATTGCCGGCAACCATGATTCCGGTTACCGGATTGAGCAGGTTGAACCTTTTCTGTCTAAATTCAATGCCAAAGCTGTGGGAATTGTGGGCCGAACCGCAGAAAACACCCTGAATCTAGATCGCTTGCTGATTCCGATTTATGATCAGGATAAAAATATTATCGCCTGGTGTCTGACCCTGCCCTATTTACGCAGTGCCGAAATTACCGGGCTGAATGAACATACCAGCAATAGCCAGAATGCGATTAGCTATCTGCATCAACAACTGATTGCCGAAGCCAAGGCCCGTAAACAGCCGCATCAAGCTCTGATTCTAATGTCGCATGCACATATGCAAGGTGGCGAAACTTCCGACTCGGAACGGCCAATTATTGTCGGTAATGAAGAAGCGCTCTCGACGGCGCTGTTTGATGAAGTGATTGATTATGTCGCACTCGGTCATCTGCATAAACCACAAAAAGTTGGTCAGCCGCATATCCGTTATAGTGGCTCACCGATTCCGCTGTCATTTAGTGAAATCAACTATCAACATCAGGTGGTTGAGGTCAGAATTGATCCTGAGCAAAGCCCGGAACAGCGCTTTCAATACGATGTTCTAAAAGTGCCACGCACCGTCGAGCTGTTCCGGATTCGGGAAAAGCTGGAAGATTTAATTGCTAAACTTCAGGCCTTGCCTGCCGGAGAAATCGAACAACTGTCGGCACGACATTTTCTGGAAATAGAATACACCACCGATGCGCCGCCACCAGTCGATTTACGCCAGCAAATTGAACTGGCTTTACCCACCAACCGTTACCGCTTGCTGCGCATCAGCCGGATTTATCAGCAACAGGCCGAACATACGCAAGGAGATTCGAAAATTGATCTGGCACCACCGACGCCGGAATCGCTGTTTTTGAATATCTGGAAAAAAATGGGCTATGAACATGATCATTCTGTACAACAGGATTTTCAGCAACTTCTGGTTGAAGCCCAGCACGAACTTGCTCAGAAACAACAAGCCTAGGATCGGCCATGAAAATTTTACGTTTGAGTCTCAACAATCTGGCCTCCCTCACCGGCACCCATCATATTGATTTTGAATCCAGTCCTTTAACACATGCCGGCCTGATTGCGATCACTGGAAAAACCGGGGCTGGAAAATCGACCCTGCTCGATGCCATGTGTCTGGCGCTCTATAACGAAATTCCACGTCTAAAAGGTGCGACTGGCAGCCTGAAAGATGCCGGCGGTCAGGATGTTTCGATTAAAGACTCCAAGAATATTCTACGCCGTGGCTGCGTGCATGGTTTTGCCGAGCTGGAGTTTATTGCACTGGATAGCAAACGCTATACAGCACGCTGGGAGATTCGCCGGGCACGTCAGAAAGTCGATGGCAATCTAAAAGTAGATCGTTATATCAAGTGCATCGATGATGATACGACGCTAACGCAAAAAATATCTGAAGTTACTCCCTTAATTGAAAAACTGCTGGGCCTGAGCTTTGAACAGTTTACCCGCGCGGTACTGCTGGCGCAGTCGGAAGTTGGCGCATTTTTAAAAGCCAAAGATCATGAACGTGCAGACTTGCTGGAATATCTGACCAATTCGCAGATTTTCAGTGAGGTCAGTAAAAAAGCAGCGGAAAAGCATAGTCAGGTTCGACAAAAGCGCCATGAACTGGAAAACTGGCTCGGTCATCTGGAATTATTATCCGAAGACGATATTGCCCAGCTGCAACAGCAACATACTGCCTTCAACCAGATACTTGAGCATTTTAACCAAAGTGAAAAATTACTAGAAAATGACCTAAAATGGCATCGGCAGAAACATGCTTTATATACTGAAATTCAGGCCAAAAAAGAAATTTACGATGTACAGCTGGATGCCAATCAGAAGCTGACCGCACAAAAGCAGTTGCTGGTTCATTTGGATCAGTTTCAGGGCATTCGCGAACAGTTTATCCAGCAGAATCAAATGCTCACGCAGCAACGGCAGCTTACGATACAACAACAATCATTCGAACAGCAGCTGCAACAGGTACAACAGCAACGTGATACTGAATTTGCACAACTTGCTCAGATCCAGCAACAACAGCAGGCCCAGGTTCAACATATGCATGCCATGCAGCCGCATCTGGAACAAGGTCTAAAACTGGATCATGAGATGCATCTGGTCGGCAATGACTATAAGAAAAAATCAGCAGATTTATTGGACTATGCACAGCAGTATATCCAACCCTTGCAACAACAGATTGAATCATCGAAACAGCAACTCGCATCTGCTGCCGAGCAGCAACAGCAACGCCTGACGCAACTTGAACAGCAGGCTGATCTTGCCGTGTTTGATCTGGAACCACAAAGTACACTGCAACGACTGCAAGACTATCAAAAGCTGTATCAACAGATGCAGCAACAGGCGCCGGCAGTACTCTCTCAATCGCGTACTGAACTGGAACATTCCCGGCAGCAGCTGGCTCAACAAATCGAAAGTTTGCAGCAACAATTTGGCAATCAAGCCCAATTGGAACAACAGCTTCAGCAGCAGCAGACTGTACAGCAACAGAGCACGACTCAACTGCTTAAACTGGAAGGCTTGATCCAGCACGTGGCACGTCTAGCGGAACAGGAAGCCGAACAACAGCAACTCAAACAAGACGTAGCGCATGCACAGACAGAATTAACCCAGCTTGAACATACGGAAATTCAACTGCAGCAAATAGTCAGCAACACCGAACAGGAATTTGAACAACTACAAAATATGCTGCAGCAACAGCGCCTGCTGCAAACCCAAAGCGTGCAGGAACTGCGCGCGCAGCTCAAACCTGATGAAGCCTGTATGGTCTGTGGCAGCCAACAGCATCCGTTTGTCCAACATCAAGCATTATTAGACACAGCGCTAAACCAGCTGCAAGATCAACAGCTGCAACAGGCACAACAACAACTGAATCAGCTTAAAGATGATTTAAAAGCAACCCAGATTCAACAATCCAAAATCAAGATGCTCCTTGAGCAAAAACAACAGCGTTTAATCCACATTGAACGGATACTGAATGAACAGCACCAGACATTACAACAAAACTTAAAAGAGTTAGGACTTGAGCCAGCCAATCCTGATCATTCAGCTCAGTTGCTCCATCCCCTGCAAACACAGCTTGGCCAATGGCAACAGCAACACACTCAGGCAAACGAACAGTTCAAAATCCTGCAACAGACTTGGCAAAACTGGCGACAACAGCAACAGCAACTCGACAGCTTACAACTGAGTCTGCAAAAAATGCTGCAACTGGATCAACTGATTGAGCCAGTTCTTACAGTACTGCCCGAAGCACAGCAGCTCGCTTGGCATAAGAATGCGCCTGCTGCCTGTACCCAGCTGCAACAACATTTGCAGCAGCGATTACATCTTGTCAATCAAGTCAAAACTGCGGAACAGGAGCTACAAGGTTTCAAGCAGCAACTGAATCAGGCTCAACAGCAACTTCAGCTACATGAGCAGCGGCATACGCAAATACAGGCCGAGACCCATTATTTGCTTGAACAAGGCAAAGACTTACGTCAGCAACTCAATCAGCTGACCGAACAACATGCCGGTCAGACCTATAAGCTGGCAGCAGAATGGCGACTGCAACTGGATACCCAGTTAAAAGCGCTTGATAGCCAGCTTCAAGCACAACGTCAGGTATATGAACAGCATGAGCAAGCTCTGCATCAGGCTTTGCTTAAACAGCAGGCTTTGCTGACCCAAATGCAACAGCTAACTCAACAGCAGGCACAATCTGATCAGGCCATCCGTACATGGCAAAATCTGCATCGACATTTTAATGCGGAACTGATCCAACAATGTCTGACCATTGGTCTGAGTGAACATCAGCAAATCCGGCAGCAATTACAGGCACAACATCAAGCACTGGAAAATGCCAAAATTGCCTGGCAAACGCTGGAAGATCAATACCAGAAGCATCTCCAGCAACAGCCTGAACTTGCTTTTGAGGAAGTGGAAGCACATTTAAATAGTTTGGCACAGGAAAAAACCGAGCAACAAAACAGCTTCAATGAGATTGATACCAAACTGCGTATGAATGCCAATAATCAAAATACCTATGCCAAATATCAGCAACAGATTGAACAGGTCAAAGCCGAAGAATATCGCTGGGGCCGTATCTACGATTTAATCGGACATAAGGAAGGTACCAAGTTCCAGAAAATTGCTCAGGAACATCATCTGGATATCTTGGTGGAATACGCCAACCAACAACTGCAACCGCTGGCACCGCGCTATCAGTTGCACCGTATTCCAGACAGCCTGAGTCTGGCGATTATTGATCTGGACATGAACAGCGAAGTACGTCCGGTCTTGTCTTTATCTGGCGGAGAAACCTTTCTGGTTTCTCTGGCCTTGGCACTGGCGATTGCCAATATGGCTTCCGGTTCGATGAAACTGGAATCGCTATTTATTGATGAAGGCTTTGGTACTTTAGATCCAGCCTCATTACATATGGTGATGAATGCACTGGATCATTTACAAAGTCAGGGTCGTAAAGTGGTCTTAATCTCGCATGTGCAGGAAATGCATGAACGGATTCCAGTACAGATTCAGGTCAAGCCAGTCGGTGCTGGCGCCAGTACCATTCAGATTATAGGTTGACAATGATGCACCCTGCCCCAGACAAGCTCTCGCCCTATTTCAGCTTACAGCTCGAGAGCCTACGGGGCATCAGTGCCATTGTTGTACTGTTCACGCATTGCTTTCAGGCCTTTATCGCCCCTTTTGACCTCAGCCTGTATTCATGGGTGCGCCTGCTTGGTCAGGCCGCGGTCATGATTTTCTTTGTTCTGAGTGGTTATCTGATTGGCTATTCGATCCAGCACAATATTCATCAGCATGGTCAGTTCAATCTGCGCCGTTATACCCAACAGCGTTATCGCAGGATTTTGCCACCCTTTCTGTTTGCCATGGCTCTGAGCCTGTTGTTGTATCTGTTGGCACCACTACTCTTTGCCACTCAAAGCCATGCCTTTCAAAACAGTTTTGGCATGATGATCCGGACTGACTATGGTCTCGATTCAGGTGATTTTATTGGCGCTCTGCTGTTTTTGAATGGCTTCATCACGCCTACAGTTTCAGCCAATGCCCCGCTCTGGAGCCTGAGTTATGAAGTCTGGTTCTATGTCTTGGCCGGATTTCTGCCTTTTTTCAAAGATTCAGAAATAGCCAAAATCGGCTTTCTTAGTGTTTTAATCGTTTTATCCATCCTGAATATTCAGTTTTTTATTTATTTTCTGGTCTGGCTGATGGCCTTTGCCTGTTCATTTCGTCATATCCAGCGACATTTTCTAAACCGGTTACAAGTGCTTAAACTGGGGTTATTTGGCTTGGCATTTCTAATCGCCTGCATTGATGCTTACCAGTTTCATATCGTCGATCAAGCCCGACAATATCGCGCTGCAAATTTTACTCTCTTTAATTTCTGTATCGGCCTAGCATTTAGCTGCTGGCTGGTACAACTCCAGCAGCAGCGCAGTCACTACAATCCGGTCTGGGTACAATCCGCTGATTTTTCCTATACCTTGTATGTAACCCATTTCCCTTTGCTGCTGTTTATTCTGGGCTGTGTTCCGGCAACCTTGGCTTATGGTCTGGGCGGCGCTGTTTTAGCCTTGCTCGGCAGTATGGGCAGCCTGATTGTCTTTGCCTGGCTCATGGCAAAATGGCTGGAGCCACAAAGAAAAAAAGCGTTATCGAATAACGCTTAATCATACTTTTTCAAAATAACCCGACAACGCCTGTTAATCCTTTTGAGGACGTGCACCAAATAATGCCGTGCCGACACGCACCATGCTGGAACCGGCAGCAATTGCAGCCTGCATATCGGCCGACATGCCCATACTTAAAGTATCCCAATCTTCAGGATGCGCATGCTGAGCTTTCACCCTATCAAATAAAGCTTTAGCCTCGATGAAAGCTTGAGGATTGCCCGGCGCTGGAATCACCATCAAGCCACGTAAGCGCACATTTGGCAGTTGGCTGATTTGTCTAACTAAATCAGTAACTTCTTCCGGTTGGCAACCATCTTTCGTATCCTGAGCATCAATATTGACCTGAAGACAGATATTCAGCGCGAGCTGATCTTCTCTACGCTGATTGGATAAACGCTCGGCAATAATCAGACGATCCACCCCATGCACCCAGGCAAAATTTTCTGCCAGATGTTTGGTCTTGTTACGCTGTACATGGCCAATAAAATGCCATTCAATTTCCAAGTCTTTTAGAGCCGTAATTTTTTCCAGCGCTTCCTGCAAATAGTTTTCGCCAAAGGCACGTTGTCCCGCCTGATACATATCAGCCAGTACTGCACTCGGCTGGGTCTTGGAAACGGCCAGCAGTTGCACCGAATCTGGCTCACGACCGGCCTGAGCACAGGCTGTTTCAATTTGCGCTAAAACCCGATTTCGTGACTGTTGCAACATATTCATTGATGGGGTTCTCATTTCATTCATCTTTTTTTCCCTTGCCCATAAACTAAGGGTTGGTTAAGCTGTGGGAAAGCCTTATTATTCTATCAAAATAATTAACATTTTAATGAACTCGGGGACCTTATGGATATCACAGAATTGTTGGCATTTTCTGCTAAAAATGGTGCGTCGGATTTACACTTGTCTGCAGGCTTACCGCCAATGATTCGTGTCGATGGGGAAGTTCGTCGTATCAACCTGCCAGCATTAGAACATAAAGAAGTACATAAACTTGTTTATGACATCATGAACGATAAACAGCGCCGTGATTTTGAAGAAAATCTGGAAACTGACTTTTCTTTTGAAGTACCCGGTGTGGCCCGTTTCCGTGTCAACGCATTTAACCAGAACCGTGGTGCCGGTGCAGTATTCCGTACCATTCCATCCAAAGTTCTGACCCTTGAAGATCTGGGCATGGGACAGATTTTTAAAGACATCTGTGAATATCCGCGTGGTCTGGTACTGGTCACAGGGCCAACCGGGTCGGGTAAATCAACCACCTTGGCGGCGATGCTGGATTATATTAACGACAACCGTTATGACCATATTCTGACCGTCGAAGATCCAATCGAATTTGTGCATCAATCCAAGAAATGCCTGATCAACCAGCGTGAAGTGCATCGTGATACGCATGGCTTTAATGAAGCCCTGCGTTCCGCACTGCGTGAAGACCCTGATATTATTCTGGTCGGTGAGATGCGTGACCTTGAAACCATCCGTCTGGCCTTAACTGCGGCAGAAACTGGTCACCTGGTGTTTGGCACCCTGCATACCACCTCTGCGGCCAAAACCATTGACCGTGTGATTGACGTATTCCCTGCCGAAGAAAAAGATATGGTTCGTGCCATGTTATCGGAATCATTGCAGGCTGTGGTTTCACAGGCCCTATTAAAGAAAAATGGCGGCGGACGTGTTGCAGCGCATGAAATCATGATTGGTATTCCTGCAATCCGTAACCTGATTCGTGAAAATAAAGTCGCACAAATGTATTCTGCGATTCAGACCGGTGCCAACTATGGCATGACCACACTGGATCAGACTCTGAAAACCCTGGTATCTAAAGGTCTCATCAGCCCGCAAGTGGCACGTACTGCAGCCAAACAGCCAGAAGCATTCTTATAAGAAAAATTAATTGTATTGGGGTTTTTATACATGGATTTTAACGGCTTACTCGATTATATGGTGGAGAAAAAAGCATCGGATCTGTTCATTACAGCCGATGTCGAACCTTCAATCAAGATTAACGGGCAGATTTTACCGATTGGTTCGATAAAATTACCCGGCGCGGCAGTAGGACAACTGCTCCATTCCATCATGAGCGACAAGCAGCGTAAAGAATTTGCAGACACGCGTGAATGTAACTTTGCCATCAGTACACCGGATAAAAGTGCCCGCTTCCGTGTCAGTGCCTTTCAGCAGCGTGATCAGCCGGGTATGGTGTTACGTCGGATTGAAACCGTGATTCCAACCATGGATGAACTCAAATTACCGCCGATTCTAAAAGAACTGGCGATGACCAAACGCGGCATCATTATTTTTGTCGGGGCAACCGGTACCGGTAAATCAACTTCGCTGGCCTCGCTGGTCGGTTATCGCAATGAAAATTCCAAAGGTCATATCATTACCATTGAAGATCCGATCGAATTCGTTCACCAGCATAAAGGCTGTATCATCACCCAGCGTGAAGTCGGGATTGATACCGATTCCTTTGAAATTGCCCTGAAAAACACCTTACGTCAGGCACCGGACGTGATTCTGATTGGTGAGATTCGTTCGCGTGAAACCATGGATTATGCGATTGCCTTTGCCGAAACTGGTCATCTGGTCTTTGCGACCCTGCACGCTAACAACGCCAACCAGGCCATTGACCGGATCATTCATTTCTTTGAAGCAGACCGGCATAACCAGCTGTTCATGGACTTGTCACTGAACATGAAAGCCATTGTGGCACAGCAACTGATCCCAACCATCGATGGCAATGGTCGTCGTGCCGCGATTGAGATTCTGATTAACTCCCCCCTGATTGCTGACCTGATCCGTAAAGGTGATGTGCATGAGATCAAGGACCTGATGAAGCGTTCCCGTGAACTGGGCATGCAAACCTTCGACCAGGCACTGTATGACCTGTATAAGGCCAAGCAGATCAGCTATAAAGATGCGCTGAAACATGCGGATTCACCCAATGACTTACGTCTGCAAATCAAACTGGCAGAAGAAGGCGGCAGTCATTTATTACGTGCACATTCCAATATCACCTTTGATGGCCAGTCCTGATCAGATTGAACACATAAAAAAAACAGGCTTCAATCGAAGCCTGTTTTTTTTTGTTTCAACCGGAGCGCAAATTATTTTTTACGAAACACTTCCTGACAGGCCGGCGCATCGCAGTAGCCATACAGATTCAGAGAGTGACCGGTTAATTCAAAACCAAATTTTTCAGCAACATCATGCTGCTCTTTTTCAATCGTATCATTGATGAATTCAACGACTTTGCTGCAATTCAAACAGACTAGGTGATCGTGGTGATCTTCCTGCATGATCTCGAAAACGGAATGATTGTTTTCAAAATTATGACGCTCAATAATACCCGCGGCTTCAAACTGTGTTAACACACGATACACAGTTGCTAAACCTACATCTTCACCCTGATCGAGTAAAGTCTTGTAAATATCTTCCGCACTTAAATGATGTTGTCTTGAATTTTCTAGTAATTCTAATATTTTAATTCGTGGAAGGGTAACTTTCAGTCCAGCTTTTCGTAAATCTTGGTTTGAAATAGTCATGTAAAAAGGTCTCTCAACAAAATCAAAGTTGGAATATGCAACAAACTTTAGATGCAGTATGATCTATCCTTGGATCAAATGCATCATAATTAATTTGGGATAGTTTAGCAAAATGCAAAAAATCATGTTGACGTTATTCGTCACTTCCTTGCTCGTCGGCTGTTCGACATTAGGTGTTTATAAAGTAGATATTCCACAAGGAACCCCTTTAACCCAAGCTCAAGCCGCTAAAATTCAAGTGGGAATGAGTCATCAACAGGTGCGTTTCTTACTGGGCAGTCCAACGGTAAGCGATCCGCTGAATCCTTTACGCTGGGACTACATCTATAACTATACCCCAGGAACCTACGCTAAAAAAGCCAAGATCCCGGCAGCCCAAGGCCAGCATTTGAAAATTTACTTTAACCAGTCTGGTATCGTGGAACGTGTTGAAGGTCTGGAAACCATTCCAGAATCTCAACCCGGCTTACCAGGTTCAAAAGAAGCAATTTTAAATGCGCCTCCACTATAGTCGCTTTCTCATGAAAAAGCCCCTGAATCATCAGGGGCTTTTTTGATTAAGTCGATTGATTGAGCAGATCATTGAAACTAATGCTCATTCAAGCCGCTTTCTATTCGGAAGATGGTTTCAGCTTTCTTAAAAGATTGCCTCTGGCATAACGACCCACCGGATTTTTCTCGGCACGTTTACGTCGGATATCTTTAGGATTGATAGTCAGTGCTCGGTAAATTTCGACTCGATCACCTGCTGCCAGTGGCTGCTGATGATCTTGCAAGCGTACACCGAAGATACCCAAAGACAAAGGTTCAGGTAGGGTAACCTGCTCTACTATGCCACTTTGCTGGATGGCATCCAATGCTGTCATGCCGGGCTGAAATGGTACAGCCAGATGAAACTGTTGCTCCGGAGTCGCATAGGCCACCCAGATCAGTGCATTATTCATCAGAACAGTTGTCCTAGAACAGCGACCATCGCCACGATAATCGAAACAGGCAATACCACACGGACAGCAATACGCCACAGGTTATAGAACCCTTCAGAGCTAAAATTCATTGATTTACGTAAATGGCTGATCTTCATGATCCAGCCCGCAAAGAGCGCGTAAATCAAACAAATCAATAAGCCCCAAAGCAGTAAGACTACGTTGAACATTGGTGTCACATTTGGAATGGCCCAGATCAGGGTGACGACAGCCATAATCGCCCATTGAATCGCAGGGTGAAGCTGACGTTGCTGTAACTGCTCTCGTGCCATCTGCAGGATGAATGCAGCAGTCGCTACAATCGCGGCCACCAACGTAAATGCAGGGATTTGTGCTGGTACAGCAAAGAAGGCAAATACAATCACAGCAAGCAATTGTGCGATCCAGATCGGCAAGACCGTCTTGCTGGCGACATCCTGCTGTTGTACAGCACTCAGGCTAGACTGCCAGTACAAGCCCATGCCTAGGCCACTTGCAACCAGTGCCAATACGGTGGCATTGCCCCATTCCGAGAATTCAACTGGCGTGACTTGCCATGCAGGTAGCGCAGTTCCCATCACATTTGCCAAGATCAGAGATGCCAGTACGCCAATCGCCGTAATAACTAACAAAATTTGACGCGGCAGCAGTGACAAGACCAGAGCGGCAATTACCAGACCTATAAACAAAAGATTCGGTGCAAGATCAAGAGCAGCAAGCGCCAGAACATTGCTGGCATTGTTCAGCATGGCACCGGCCAGAAAAGGAATAAAGATCACACTGAGCCAGCCGACTATACGCCATTTTTGTGAGGCATCTGCTTCACGGGTCAGCGTTGACAGTGCCTGTAATGCCGTTGTTTTAGAGCGCTTGGCCAAAGCAATTTCCAAGTAGCAGATGGGAAGCGCCAGAATCAGCATAGTGGCTAACCAGAGCATCCAGAAATCCAGCTGACGATCAATCTGTATACCCGTTATCGGTGCGAGCGTCGCGATGATAATAAACGATAAACAGAAAGCCATCAGCGGTGATAACCATTTTGACATAGCATTGTCCTGCATGATGCATTCCTATAAAAATCTAGCGCTATTTTGCCTTGTGAAGCGGTGAAAATCAAAAACAAAAAGCAAACCACCATGACAGTGATTTGCTGCGCAAAATTTATTATTAAATTGTAATTTTTGTTATCTCGTTACGTCTTTTATTATGAGAAGAAACGAGCGAACCAGTTTTTACCTTTTTTCTGTTCTTTTTCTTTGATAATGCCCATCATATTTTCTTTGACTGCGCCGACATAATCAGCGTCATCGTGCTGAATATGGTTGATTAACCATTTAGATAATACTTCATGCAGCTCTGATTCAATCGACTGCCCCAGTTCAAAACGATCACGATAAGACTCGATTTTCTTGATAAACAGGTCATGTACACGTTTATGTGGAACTCGGTATTTATAACCCGCTTCTTCCTGAAGAGATTCTTCAAAAGTAAAATGCGACTGGGTATAATCGATAATATTTTCGAGGATCTGTTTAATACGGGCACGGTCGGTATTTACATTGATCTCATCAATTTCATTGATATAATCGAGAATTCGTTTGTGCTGATCGTCAATCACATCGATACCAGTATTATAGTCTGGAACCCATTTCATTTTCATTACGACCACCTATAAAATATTAAGGACTTATCACATAAAAATCATCATATAACGTATTGATTTGAATAAAAATGAAGTAAATTAGTCGGCTTTCGGCTTAATTTAAGAGAAACCTTGCAATTAACTGTTTTCATTAGGAATATATTTTAAACCCGAGTATAAGAATCAGATATTTTTTAATCAATCTACTATTTCTAATAATATGGTTTCTCTTTAATTTAAATAAAAAAGATATTAAAAAATAGGAATTAAATCCCATCTTTAAAATAAAAAAATCTATTTTTAATATAA
Organism: Acinetobacter sp. YH12102; assembly: GCF_013419125.1. Lineage (NCBI taxonomy): Bacteria > Pseudomonadati > Pseudomonadota > Gammaproteobacteria > Moraxellales > Moraxellaceae > Acinetobacter > Acinetobacter sp. YH12102. Next base: position 23,025 of record NZ_VPAS01000009.1, read on the forward strand.
ATCTGCTTTGGTCACACGTTTTAAGGACGGATCTAGACGTTCCCGTTCCAACCGATCTACCCGAGTCAGTTGCGAACGGAACTTGGTACCCTCTTTAAACAGAATCATTTCACCCGGCTGAAAAGCGGTCCATTCCTCATTTTGTGTCAATGGCTCGGTGGTAATAACCGCAACCCTGTCCTTAGGCGTAGTGACCTGACTAAAGTCCACCTCGACATCAATATCAATCAGCTGTGCCGGTCTAAACGGGTATTCACGCACCAGCCAGTGCAATTTGGTAATGGCATAGCTAAACAGCGCCTGCCCATTGGAAAGACAGAAATTAAAAGTGCCGTGTTCTGCAATCGTAGGTGAAACCTCAGCAAGTAGTTCAAAGACCTGATCCAGACTCGGTTCATCATAACCAAAGCGTTTGACCAGCTGATCGAGCAAATAGCAAAAAGCGCGCTCACTATCAGTATTGCCGACTGGGGTAAAACGGCCACTCAGCACCGGAAAATACTCATGCAAATCGCCATTATGGGCAAAAATCCACTGCCGGCCCCACAGTTCGCGGCTAAATGGATGCGAATTTTCCAGATTGATTTTGCCTTGGGTGGCTTTACGGATGTGCGCAATCACATTACGGGATTTGATCGGATAGTTACGCACCAGCTCGGCAATCGGAGATTCAACCGCAGACTGGTTATCGACAAATAGGCGACAGGCTTTATCCTCAAAAAAAGCAATTCCAAAACCGTCGGCATGATCCGAGGTAATTCCGGCCCGCTGGGAAAACCCACGAAATGAAAAGGTAATATCCGTCGGGGTGGCACAATTCATTCCGAGCAGTTGGCACATGGTCTGGTTTCAGCTTTCTATTTTCTTAGATGCTTATTGTGCATGACTACCCGAGTCATTTCAAATAGCTATCAGTTATAAATAGAGATAAAAAAGAGCCTCAATTGAGGCTCTTTTCCGCAAAAAAACAACTTATGGACGAGGTGGATGGGCACGGTTGGTAATCAGTGTACCAACGCCATGATCGGTAAAAATTTCCAATAAGCTGGCATGTGGCACACGACCATCTACAATATGCGCGCTCACTACGCCACCTTTGACCGCATCCAGTGCACAGCCGACTTTAGGAATCATGCCACCATAGATCACACCTGTTTCAATCAGACGGTCAACTTCCTGAGTGCTTAAACCCGTCAGCAGGTTTTTATTTTCATCCAGAACACCTGTAATATTGGTCAGCAGAATCAGCTTCTCTGCACCTAGGGCTTCTGCGACTTTACCTGCCACCAAGTCTGCATTGATGTTATAGGTATTGCCTTCTTCATCCACACCCAGCGGTGCAATCACGGGAATGAAATCGCTGTTGGTGAACATTTCCAGCACATCGGTTTTTACGCCAACGACTTCACCGACCAGACCCAAATCAATTTGCTGAACCGAACCATCTTCAGCCACTTTTTCCATCAGCAGTTTTTGTGCACGAATCAGGTTGCCGTCTTTACCGGTCAAGCCAATGGCACGACCACCATGCTGGTTGATCAGGTTCACAATCGATTTATTGACACTACCGCCAAGTACCATTTCCACGACTTCCATCGTGGCAGGATCAGTCACGCGCATCCCGTCGATACGGTCTGATTCACGGCCCAACTGTTTCAGCATGGAATCGACTTGTGGCCCCCCACCATGCACCACAATCGGATTAATACCAACCGTTTTTAATAATACGATATCACGTGCAAATGAACTTTCCAGCTCAGGATCGGTCATCGCATTACCGCCGTATTTTACTACCAGGGTTTTACCCGCAAAGCGTTGAATATACGGCAAAGCTTCTGTCAAAATCTGTGCTTTGTCGATGCCTGTTTGTTGATTTGGCATTCGCCTCTCCTTATTGAGCATCTAAAATATCTTGAGCGATCTGTGGATAACGGTCACGCAACATGGCTACAAACAGCTGACGAATTTCATTCAGGCCCTGAGCATCATTGGCATCAAAGCGCACTGTGAAATACTCACCTGTATTGGATGCTCGAATGATGCCAAAACCATCCTCAAAATCAAGACGTATCCCATCAATTTTACTGATTTGCGCACGAATTCTTTCAGATTGCTGTTCAACAAAGTCTAAAAGTTCAACCGGATGCACATGATGCGTTGCAATATAAAGATCTTCGGTCCCATGCCGTTTCGGATAAGCCGCTAAAGCTTGTGCAAGACTTTGACCAGTTTGATCCAGATATTCCATGACTCTGAGCGCTGCATAGAGTCCATCATCATAGCCCCAGCCACGGCCATCATTAAAGACATAATGCCCGGCATATTCTCCACCAAAAATCGCCTGCTGCTGAGATTGTGCCAGATAAGTTCTCAGAAATGAGCTTCCGGTACGAATCATCACCGGCTCACCGCCCAAACGTTGCACGGTGTCTCGCACCAGGGTTGAACATTTGACATCATAAACAAACTTGCGTGGTGCTGAGTCAGTGAGGCAAATTTCGGCAAACAGGCACAGTAACTGATCCGCCGTGATAATCTGGCCCTGTGCATCAATCAAGACCACGCGATCGCCATCGCCATCCAGGGCAATGCCCAGATCAGCCTGCTGTTGCATGATGCTTTGGCGTAAAGTCTCCAGATGTTTGTCTTGCGAAGGATCTGGTGCATGGTCTGGAAAATGCCCATTGGCATCACAACGCAAAGCCATCACCGCACAACCCATTTTTTGAAGCACCAGATTGGCACAGCGCCCGGCTGAACCATTCAGACCATCCAGAACCACTTTAAATGAGCGCTTCAACTGGATATCTTTTAATATACCATGCTGATATTTTAGACAAAATTCTGGAATAACTTGATGAGTCTGTTCGTCTAGGCAAAGCTGCTGATTGCTATAATGTGGTTTGGCCAGATGAGCCACCTGCTGGATCATCTCTGGGCAAGGCGGCTCACCAGAGACAATCCATTTAATACCATTATCTTCTTTGGGATTGTGACTGGCCGTGACCATGATGCCATTGCCATCAAATTGCCGTGCGGTGAAATACAGCATCGGACTGGAACAACAACCGACAATGGTGGCTTCAATCGAATAAGCTTGAAAAATACGGCGAATGGTTTCTGCAAAAGCCGGACTGCTAAGCCGTGCATCATAGCCAATTGCGACACGTGTCTGTCCCGCAGCCTGATATTGCTGTGCTAAACCGTGAGCAATTGCATCGATAATCCCAGCACCCAGTACACTGACTTTACCGCGTATGTCATAGGCTCGAAAAATGTGCATGGGGAATAGATGATTCATAGATCCCATAAAACTGTTCTTTTCACTAAATATAAGGAGATATAAAATGACTTATTTCATCATCATGACTTTAAACATTTGTTTTTGTTTTAAGACCCGCTACTTTTAAACCATTTCAATGTAACAATCAATTATAAAAATATTACCGTTAACTGAATAATCAGAAAATTTCTGTGATGAAATAGTCCTTATTTAATTATATTTATTTTTAATTTCCCCGGCTAAAATTAAAATAAAGATATAAATTTCAATTTTGAATAACTCTATTTATATAGAAAATAAATTTTTATTTTTAACTCCATTTTAAGCGTCATATTATGTTTAGGATTTACTTTGTTGTATTTAAGAAATGACCTACATCCATTCATTGTTTGCAGGTCATCTTCTCTTTAGTTTTTACCGGTATGGCCAAAGCCACCAGCACCACGCTCAGTGGCTTCAAATTCACTGACCAGATCAAATTCAGCTTGTACTACCGGCACCAGCACATATTGCGCCAAACGTTCACCCGGCTCCAGACTGAAAGCAGTCTGACTACGGTTCCAGACCGATACCATCAATTCACCCTGATAATCTGAATCGATGAGACCTACCAGATTACCCAGCACAATCCCGTGCTTATGACCTAAACCTGAACGTGGCAAGATCAAACCTGCAAAAGCAGGATCTTCGATATAAATCGCCAAGCCTGTTTTCACTAAAACGGTTTGACCCGGTTCAATCACTGTCGTTTCATGGACGCAGGCACGTAAGTCCAATCCTGCTGAACCTGTCGTGGCATAAGTTGGTAATGGCCATTCCTGACCGAGACGCGAGTCAAGGACTTTCACCTGAACTTTCATGTGTTCATTCCTGTTGTTGCATTTAAAATATGTATAAGCGTTGAACTTTATCGTTTGATAAGATTGCGCAAATTATCCAGATAATGCTGCGCCTGTAATTTCGGATCGATATTACCCGCCAGCTTTTTCTTGCGACCTAACCATTCCAGTTCATCTTCCGGTAATTCATCCAGAAAACGGCTTGGAGTCATTTGCTTCATCTGTCCGCCAGCCTTGCGCTGTTCGGCCAAGGTAATGGTCAGACCCTGACGTGCACGGGTAATCCCGACATACATCAGGCGACGTTCCTCTTCAACCGTCTCCGCAGCAATCGAGTTCTTATGCGGCAGAATTTCTTCTTCCAGCCCGATCAGATAGACATAAGGGAACTCAAGCCCCTTAGAAGCATGTAAGGTTAACAAGTTGACTTTGTCAGTATCTTCTTCTTCCTGTTGCTGCTCCAGCATATCCAGCAGCACCATTTTACGAATCACGCTTTCAATATTTTTTTCATCGACATCTTCAGCGCGGTTAATCAGGCTTTGGATGCTGCTGTAAAGCACTTCAATATTGTCGAGCTTGGTTTTTTCCTGTGCCGGCGTGGCTGCAGTTTCCTTGATGTAATCGATATAACCTGCTTCAATCATCATCTGACGGATGATCGGTACCGGTTCATCATCATCAAGTAAATTGCGGGTAAAGCCCTCAATGAAGTCGGCAAACTCTGCCAATTGTGTGGTGGCCTTTTTCGGAATCGCCATGGTCAAACGCTGATCCGCTGCCGCAGCCAGCAGTGACAGGTTATTTTCCTGAGCAAAGAGACCCAGTTTTTCCAGTGTCACCGGCCCAATGGCACGTTTTGGCGTATTGATAATCCGTAGGAAAGCGCTGTCATCTTCAGGGTTAATGATCAGGCGTAAATAACTCATCATGTCCTTGATTTCGGCACGCGCGAAAAAAGATTGACCGCCAGACAATTTATACGGAATCTGCATCTGACGGAGATGGGTTTCTAAAATACGCGCCTGAAAATTGCCGCGATATAATACCGCATAATCTTTCCAGCTTTTCCCATTCATCAATTTATGCGTGATCAGGTCTTTGACCACGCGTTCTGCTTCATCATCATCATTACGGCAAGTAATCACCCGGATCACTTCACCATGGCCTTTGTCTGACCAGAGTTTTTTATCAAAAATATGCGGGTTATTGCCAATCACGGTGTTGGCTGCTTTAAGAATACGACTGGTCGAACGATAGTTCTGTTCCAGTTTAATCACTTTTAAATTCGGGAAATCTTGTTGCAGCAAGGCCATATTTTCCGGTTTAGCCCCACGCCAGGCATAGATGGACTGGTCATCGTCGCCTACGGCGGTGAACTGCCCCATTACGCCAACCAGCAATTTCACCAGAATATACTGTGCAGTGTTGGTGTCCTGATATTCATCGACCAGCAAATAACGCACCCGGTTTTGCCATTTATCCCGTACTTCGGCATTTTCCTGTAGCAGACGTGTCGGCATCACGATCAGGTCATCAAAATCTACGGCATTATAGGCACGCAGATTACGTTCATAAAGCTGATATAAATGCGCAAACTGGACATCTTCGGCAGTTTCACAAGTGGTATGCGCCTGCTCGGGTGGAATCAGATCATTTTTCCAGTCCGAGATCATTTTCATGGCTTTGGCAATCAGTTCTTTGCTTTCTGCACCGGATAAATTGTCACGATGCATCAAATCCATCAGAATACGTTTGCAGTCGTCAGCATCCAGAATCGAAAAATTATTTTTAAGGGGGGTATGTTTCAGCTCCAGACGCAGCATATTCAGGCCAAAGGTATGGAAAGTCGAAACTGAAACGCCTTTACTTTCTTCACGGGTTAACAATTTGCTGACACGCTCTTTCATCTCACGTGCCGCTTTGTTGGTAAAGGTCATTGCAGTAATACGATGCGCAGGAATCCCGCAATGCTTGACAAGATATGCGATTTTTCGCGTGATCACTGAAGTCTTGCCTGAACCCGCTCCTGCAAGTACTAACAAGGGTCCTTGAGTGTATTTCATGGCTTCAAGTTGCTTGTCATTTAACTGACTGGCGAGTGACATATGGCTTCCTCTTCTAGATTCGGCTCCGATTATAGTCATCTCTGCCTCAGTTGCCTAATTTAAAATACGATTAATCAGGTCAATGTTCAGATATAAAAAAACCACCCGAAGGTGGTTTTTTTATATGCGTTTAAAGATTATTGAACAGCATATACCGCGATTTCTACACGACGGTTTTGTTCTTTACCCGCCGCAGTTGTATTGTCTGCGATCGGGTTGGCTGAACCTAAACCTTGAGCATTAATACGTGTACGTGAAACACCTTGACCTGATAAATAAGTTGCTACAGAGTTAGCACGTGCTTGAGACAACGGGATGTTGATTGAGTCATTACCGGTACTGTCTGTATAGCCAGTGACCAAAATACCGCTCTGGTTATCTTCGGTTAATACTTGAGCCACTTTATTCAAAGTGCCATAGAAGTTTGGTTTGATGTTCGATTTGTTGGTATCAAATGTAATGCTACCTGGCATTACAAGGTTAATCGAACCATCTGCATTACGGTTAACATCTACGCCAGTTCCGGCTGTTGCTTGACGTAATTTTTTCTCTTTGTTATCAAGATAAACACCTGCTGCACCACCAACAACAGCACCAATCGCTGCTGCACGGTTGTTTTGACGGCTGGTATTCGCATTACTCTTAGAAACACCGTAACCTGCTGCAGCACCAATTAAAGTACCTAAAGCAGCTTTATCATATTCCACACCACCGAGGTTATTACCAGTTGATTGACAACCTGTAAGTGCTACGGCCCCTGCTACAGCTGCTGAAATTACTAGTGCACGCATCGCATGACTCCTTATTGTATGCTTTGTTGTATAAGCGAAATAATGATTTAAATTGAACGGGATAACCATTGAATTTTTGTTAATAATAAATCGTTTCGCAATATTTTGTAATGTTTATATGTAACTAAAACAATGGACTTCATCACAATATCTTCATAGTTAGGCCTTTAGGCTTTTTTATTTGCCTCACTCTCATTATATTATTCAAAATATGAAAAAATTTAAGCGATTAATCTCTGGGGACTGTTTTGATATGTCATCGAATAGCAATAAACAAGCAACTTTAAAAAAACTTACACGTGGCTTGGCTGTCACCTCAGTGATGACAGGCAGTACTTTTTTTCATGGCCCTCCGGTTCTGGCGCTGGGTTTTACCAAGTTTTTTAAAAAATCTGCAAAAGTTGATGAAACCAATATCAAGATTACCAACAGCTGGTTAGGCGTCAATAACTGGCTGATTGACAATGTGCTCAACAATACCGAATGGCAAATAACAGTAGATGAATCACTTGATTTAAATATGCAGGGCCGTTATTTGATGACCTGTAATCATCAAAGCTGGGTCGATACCACCGTCAATCAGTACTTCGGCTTGACCCGTATGCCGCTGACGCGTTTTTTTACAAAATGGGAACTTATTTTTATTCCTTTTGTCGGTCAAGCCTTTAAAATCTTAGGTTTTCCGATGATGAAACGGCATAGCAAGGAACAGATTGCTAAAAATCCTGCGCTAAAATACCGCGATATGGAAGAAGCACGTAAATCCTGTGAGCAGCTGATCAGTCAGCCCTTTACCCTGTTAAATTATCTGGAAGGCACGCGTTTTACCAAAGACAAACATGATCAGCAGCAGTCTCCTTACAAATACTTACTTAAACCTAAGGCCGGTGGTCTGGCTTTGGCGCTGAGTATTCTCGGCGATAAAATTGATGCGCTGGTCGATATGACCATCGTTTATCCGGACGGTATTCCGGGTTATGGTGAATTTTGGTTAGGTGAAGTGCCACGAATTGCGGTAAATTTAAGAAAAATTGAGATTCCTGACTGGGTACTCGGCGGCAATTATGAAGATGATGCTGAATACCGTGCACGTTTCCAGAAATGGATTGATCAAATCTGGACTGAAAAAGATCAACTAATAGCGCAAATGCAGCAGAACTTTGACCAAAGCGCTGTCTGATTTTTTGCCTGAGTAACTATGAAGAACGACAACCCCGACATCACCTCTAGCTCATTTAAGTTTATTCGTAAAGGCACCTGGGGCTGGAAAGTTGCACTGATTTACGACATTTTTATGATGGTCTTAATCATCATTAATCTATTTTGTCTCAGTGCCAATGCCATTTTAATGAGCGATTTTGGTCAATGGTTGTTTGACTTCATTCGTTTGCCGGAAATTTTGCAGTTTTATAAAAGTGATTTACGCCCTTGGGTCGTTATTACTGAGGGCTGGTTTACCACCTTCTTGATCTGTGAATTACTGGCACGTTGGGGCATTGCCATTGTTCAGCGCCATCATCGGCGCTGGTGGTTTTTTCCATTCGTACATTGGTATGAAATTCTCTCCATTATTCCACAACTGCGCTTTCTGCGTCTGTTACGTGCGGTCGCGATTGGCTATAACTTGCATAGTCACGGTTATAAAGTCATTCCCGAGCGCTGGTATCGTCAAGGCAATTTTTATTACAACATGCTGATGGAAGAGCTTTCCAGCCGTGTGGTGCTGACTGTACTGGACGGTATTAAGCGTGAACTCAGCACCAGTACATCACATAAAAAATTGATTGATGATTTGGTAGAACATCATCGTAAATTACTGGCAGTTGCCTTGGCAGACATCTTGCAGGAATCTTTGGGTAAAGAGTTGCAGGCACAACGTTCCATGATTGCTAAAAATGTCGGGCAAGTGGTCAATCAAGCCATTGAAGACACCCCGGAACTGACCCAGTTATTGCGATTAATTCCACTTGTCGGCAGCCGGATTGAACAACAAATTCAAAGTATTGGCCAACGTCTAGGGGAAAATATCACCCAAGGTCTGATTGATCCCTTTACTCATACCGGCCAAAAAGAAAATCCGACTTTTACCCTAATTTCAGATAAAATCAGCCAGATTCAGATTGAACATAATCCACATATTGATAAGTTGGTCGAATCGGCTGTTTTTGAAACACTTGAAGCGATCCAAAAACAGGTGAAAGTCAAACAGTGGCAACAGATTTTAGAAGAACATGAGCAAAATCAGCGCTCAATAGATAGATAACATTTAAAGTGCAGAACCAGATAAAATCATCCGGTTCTGTTGGCATAAAAAAATAACTGAGATCGCTAGAGAATTACGCCAATTTGTTCTAGGATTTGCACTATTTACAACATTGCTTCGACATAAAACCAGCAAGTCAGAAGTATTTAAGGAAGAATTATGGCTGATATACGGATAAAAGGCAGAATGGTCAATGCAATACGCATTAGCTTAGATACCAATGATCATGATGCCATCCGCCAGCAACTTAGCCCAAAATTACAAGCTGCATTCCCATCTGGCACTTTGGCCGTCATTGAAAGTTCAGTTGAACAGGAACTGATTGCCCTGATTCAGCTGTTAATCGACTTAGATGTACAGCCAATGGCCGTGACTGAGGGTTTACTGGGTGATCAGGCGCGTTCCATTCAGTTCCCGGTTCTGCCACCCGATCGCCAGTTAGAAGAAGTGAAAGCCACGAAAGAACAGGTGGTAGAAGTTAAGCCAGAAGCAGCGACAAGTGATGATCAGGCAGCTGCTGCCCCAATCGTTGCGCATGTGACCTCATATCATGATGAAATTCTGCGGACGGGCCAATGTATTGTGCAGCATAATGGCGACATTATTATCAATGCCGGCATCAACAGTGGTTCAGAACTGATTGCTTCAGGCAATATCCATGTGTATGGCAGCGCACGTGGTCGTGTCATTGCAGGTGTCGGGGGGAATACGGCAGCTCGTATTTTCTGTCACAGCCTTGAAGCAGAACTGATCTCGATTGCGGGAACCTATTGCGTAGCGGATGATATTCCCCCGCATGTCGTTAAGAAATCAGTGCATATTTACTTGAATGATCAACAAGAGCTTGTATTTGAAGCTCTACAATTTTAATGTATAAATAAATACCAAAAACCCCATTTTAAACAGGGGATTTGAACCATAACAGGAGTGGATTCGGTGGCGAAAATTGTTGTCGTAACGTCAGGCAAAGGTGGTGTAGGTAAAACTACAACAAGTGCATCTTTTGCAACAGGTTTAGCCCTACGCGGTCACAAAACTGTTGTGATCGATTTCGATGTAGGTTTACGTAACCTTGATTTGATTATGGGCTGTGAACGCCGTGTAGTTTATGATTTTGTGAATGTTTTAAATAACGAAGCACGATTACAGCAAGCACTGATTCGCGATAAAGATATTGAAAATTTATATATTTTACCTGCATCACAAACACGTGATAAAGATGCCTTAACAGATGAAGGTGTTGCTCGTGTAATGGATGAACTTTCGCAGGAATTTGATTACATTATCTGTGATTCACCTGCCGGTATTGAACGTGGTGCTATTTTGGCCATGTACCATGCTGATGAAGCCATCATTGTCACCAATCCTGAGATTTCATCAGTACGTGACTCTGACCGTATTATTGGCATGCTTGACAGTAAAACTAAAAAAGTAGAACAAAACGAAGGTCGCATTCGTAAGCATCTGTGTATTACCCGTTTCAACCCGGAACGTGCCGATAAACAGGAAATGCTGACGATTGACGATATTTCTAAAGATATTTTACGTGTACCGACCTTGGGCGTTATTCCTGAGTGTCCAAGTGTTTTACAGGCATCGAACGAAGGTAAGCCGGTGATTCTTTTTACTGAGGCTGCAGCAGGTCAGGCTTATGATGACCTCGTAGCACGTTTCCTTGGCGAAGAACGTCCTTACCGTCATATCGAGGTAAAACCTAAGGGCTGGTTAGCACGACTATTTGGAGCGTAGACATGGCAGGATTCTGGAGTAAACTTTTTAGTGGCGAGGATAAACCATCAAGCGCACGGACTGCTAAAGACCGTTTGAAGGTTATCGTTGCTTCCGAACAAGGCTTGGGTCGTCGCTTGAGCCAGGACAAAATTGATCAGATGAAGACAGAAATCATGCAAGTGGTCAATCGCTATGTACGTGGTGTCGATGAGCAGCATATTCAAATGTCGGTACGTTCTGAAGCCAATATTGAAATGCTTGAGATGAATATCAATTTACCTGAAGAACGATAATCTGATTTTTGATTGGTCAAGCAAATTGATTCAAGGCAAAATATGAGGCCGGATTAGTAAAGCACGGCTTTACCCGGCCGCAAGACGAGAAGCTAGGCTTCGAGTGGGCTGGTCGTAAATACTGCTTTACCCAGCCGCAAGACGAGAAGCTAAGCTTCGAGTGGGCTGGTCGTAAATACTGCTTTACCCGGCCGCAAGACGAGAAGCTATGCTTCGAGTGGGCTGGTCGTAAATACTGCTTTACCCGGCCGCAAGACGAGAAGCTAAGCTTTGAGTGGACTGGATCAGTAAATTAAAGCACGGCTTTTAAGGATTTACTCAATCCCAAGACTAGAAACAATGTTTCTAGTAGACAGAGTCAGCTCAAAAGACACTGTCTCTTGCTCATACAAATTTTGCCTTTTTTCATGCCGAAAAAACTACATTAGATCAAGGAAATTGCGATGGCATTATCTCAACCAGCGACCTTTAACGAAGAATGGTCAGATGAACGTGTATTTGCCTACCTGAATCAGCTTCCTCCTGCAGGTGTAAATGCTGACTTTCACGTGCTTTATCATGCTTTCAAGCATATGCGTCCATTTGATTATGAACGCCTGTTGACGAAATTTGTCGCTGATGGCCGTGATGTCAATGCAACCAATCCTGAAGGGCAACGCATTCATGACGTGATTGCCACCTTCCCGCGTCAAAGTGCCGAGTTCTTGGCGGTATTGGCAAAGTTTGCCTGATTTTAGCTACCGTATTAAAAAAGCCTGCAATTGCAGGCTTTTTTATGGTTCAGTATAAAGAAACTTAAACTAGAATCTCGCGTTTACCATTGGCCCCCATGCCACTGACAATACCATTCTCTTCCATCTGGTCAATGATCCGCGCAGCACGGTTATACCCCAGACTAAATTTACGCTGTAGCGAAGACGTTGAAGCCTTACGGGTTTCGAGTACAAATGCTACGCACTGATCATACAGTGCATCTCGATCTGGGCCACCCTCTCCACCCTCTTCAAAACCGCGATTTGATGGTTCCTCATCATACGGCGTCAGGATTTCATCGACATAATTGGGCGCACCACGTTCACGCCATGCATCACAAATCCGGTTCACTTCATCATCGGCAATAAAGGCACCATGCACACGCTCAGGCTCAATTTTACCAGGCCCCAGGAAGAGCATATCACCATGACCGAGCAAGTCTTCTGCACCGCCTGCATCCAGAATAGTACGTGAATCAATTTTTGAGTTGACACGCAGTGCTACACGGGTCGGAATATTGGCTTTGATTAAACCGGTGATCACATCCACCGATGGACGCTGAGTGGCAAGCAGCAAGTAAATACCGGCCGCACGGGATTTTTGTGCCAGACGCGTAATCATTTCTTCAGCTTTTTTACCGACCTGCATGATCATGTCAGCAAATTCATCCGCGACAATCACAATCGAAGGCAACGGCGTTAAACGCGGTGCACGCTCACCCACCACTGAATCGCTGGCCTTCCAGGTTGGATCGATCAGGTCTTCACCATTGGCAATCGCTTCTTCGACCTTGCGGTTATAGTCACTGAGTTTACGAATTTTCAGGAAAGACATCAGTTTATAGCGACGTTCCATTTCATTGACACACCAATTTAATGCGTTGACTGCATCTTTCATATCGGTGACGACTGGCGTCAATAAATGTGGAATATCATTATAGTTGGCCAGTTCCAGCTGCTTTGGATCGATCAGAATCAAACGCAACTGTTCAGGGCTGTATTTGAGCAACATCGATAGAATCATCGAGTTGACTGCCACCGACTTACCTGAACCCGTGGTACCCGCCACCAGCATATGCGGTGCCTTGCCCAAGTCAGCAATTACCGGATTACCGGAAATATCCTTACCCATTGCCATCGAAAGAATGCTGTTCGGATCAGTGAAGGCTGGAATGGTCAGAAGCTCGATCAAACGTACCATTTCACGGCTGCTATTTGGCACTTCAATCCCGATATACGGTTTACCGGGAATCACTTCAACCACACGTACCGATGCCATCGACATCGAGCGTGCCAAATCTCGGGAAATATTAGTGACTTTAGAGGCCTTCACACCCGGCGCCAGATCCAGTTCAAAACGTGTCACCACTGGGCCCGGCTGTGCTTCAACCACCTTGGCTTTGACATTGAATTCCTGCAGCTTGATTTCAAGCAGTTCAGATAAACGCGACAATTGTTCTTCAGTGAAATTCACTTTTTTATTCGGATCGACTTCATCCAGCAGGTCCAGACCCGGAAGAGGCGATAAATCTTTACGGCGCTCAGCCACCTGCATCGCACGTGACATCGGACGGCCTGAAGCATCAGTTAAAGGTGCATCAAAATCAAACTCGTCTTCATCTTGTGGTTTTCCAGCCGTTTCTTGCCAGGCTTCTACAAATTCTTCTTTAGATAAAGCCTCGCGTACTGCGGCATGAGTTGCAGAAGAATCAGATACCGGTTGTGCTATAACTTGATGCTGAATCGGGGCCTGTACAAAAGCAGAAGATTGCGCATAGCTAGAGGCACGTATAGTTTGTTTTGGCTCATCCTCTTCAATCAGCAAATCACCCAGGTCATCCAGATCGGCTTGCAATGCACTATTTTTGACTACATGTGCTGTTGCGACAGATGCCAGAACCGGCGCCGCGCTTGTAACTTCTTCGGCAAAGCTCTGGGGTTTTGCAGCAGGCGCAGCATTAAATGGACTATGCACATCTGTCGCCGTTTTTCCTTGTGGAACGGCAGCCAGAAGTTCATCAAAGATTTCATCATCATCCCAGTCCAGCCCAGTATGCGTAGCAGGCGCTGTTCTGGCTTGAACATGTTGAGACGGCGCAGCTTGAGAAACCGCCAAGTGTGAGGCTGGAGCACTATGCTGCTCTTCTTCGGCAGCTTTAAGTAATGCATCAATATCCTGTTTATGGCGCTGATCTTCACTGGAATGTAAGGCACGCCATACTTCGCCTGTTGCCACGACGCGGTCTGGCTGTTGCGGCACTTGCGGTGCTTGCTTCAATGTCTCGACTGGCTCAGAAGCCTGCTGTACAGCCTCAGGAATATCGTCATGTAACTGTGGCTGCTGCGATTCTTTATCAGCAAAATCATCAAATAAGCGTTCAGCAACCTGATCACGCACTACCGGATCGATGTCTACCAGTTCATGCTCAGGTGCAGGGGTTACTGCGACCATTTTCTTCGCAGCATTCACTGGCTCTTTTTTAATCACAGGCGCAGTCCGGTCAAAATCGGACATACCTTCAGGGATATTGCGATAGAACAGATCCTGTAAATAAGCCGGTGTTGCTTTGAGACTGCTCCAGGTCTTGTTCCACTTCACCCCAAAGGCCAGTGTAAATAACATCACCCAAAATACCAACAGGAAGAATGCAGCACCATATACCGTCAGCAACTGTTCTAAACTCTGGCCTAATTCATAGCCAATAATACCGCCGGAAGAGTTATCCAGCGTATCGGCAGGCACTTGCCAGAATAAAAACAGCAGTGCTGACGTGGTCAATAACAGGAAGAATTGCGCAGCATAGCGGAATGGCCGGTTCAGGAAGCTACGTGGCCACCAGACCTGAACCGCTTCCATAAACAGATAGACAGGAATCAGCAGGCTTGCCCAACCGAGAAAGCCAAACAAAAGGTCTGCAATCCAGGCACCCGCAACCCCACTGGCATTCGAAACGGTCTGCGTATCACTAGAGATATGCATCCATCCCGGATCAAATGGCGTATAGGTCACTGTTGCAAGAAACAGATAAATCCCAAATGAGACTAAAAATAATGTCATTACTAAGCGCTGTGCATAGGCACTCGACACCGCTGTCATATACTGTCCTGTAACCAATTCTTCATGAATATTCTTTTGCTTCAATGCTTGAAAAAAGCGACGCAATAAAAGGCATATTATGCACCTGTTCTGTGAAAAAAGATGCACTATTGTGCAAGCACACTGTGTACTTATTATATATAGCCCAAATCGATTTCAATGATCAATAATATCGACTTTAATCTCACCCCACTGTTATACAGTTTCACGTATAATTCAATAAATTTCTAAATAAAAAAGGATACAGCTGATGAGCGCACGTCACTCACGACTGATTATTTTAGGTTCTGGCCCCGCAGGCTACAGCGCAGCAGTCTATGCAGCGCGTGCAAACCTAAAACCAACCCTCATTGCCGGTTTGCAACTGGGCGGCCAATTGACCACGACCACGGACGTGGATAACTGGCCCGGTGATCCTGAAGGCTTAACCGGTCCAGCATTGATGGAGCGTATGCAGGCGCATGCAGAGCGCTTTGGCACTGAAATCGTGTATGACCATATCAATGAAGTAGATCTAAACCAGCGCCCTTTCGTATTGAAAGGCGATATGGACGAATTTACCTGTGATGCTTTAATCATCTGTACCGGTGCAACAGCTCAATATTTAGGTCTTGAATCTGAAGCTGCCTTTATGGGTCAAGGCGTCAGCGCTTGCGCCACTTGTGATGGTTTCTTCTACAAAAACCAGAAAGTCATGGTTGTGGGTGGTGGTAACACCGCTGTTGAAGAAGCCTTATACTTATCCAATATCGCTTCGCATGTGACTCTGGTTCATCGCCGTGATTCATTACGTTCTGAAAAAATCTTGCAAGATCATTTATTTGCTAAAGAAAAAGAAGGCAAGATCAGCATTATCTGGAACCATCAGGTGGATGAAGTTTTAGGGGATGCACAATCTGGTGTGACCTCGGTACGTATCAAGTCGACCCAGGATGACTCTACTCAAAACGTCGATGTAACGGGTATGTTTGTTGCCATTGGCCATAAGCCAAACAGTTCAATGTTTGACGGTCAGTTGCAGCTGCGCGACGGTTATATTCAGGTGCAAAGTGGTACTGCGGGTAATGCAACCCAAACTTCGGTACCGGGCGTATTTGCTGCGGGCGATATTGCTGACAGCATTTACCGTCAGGCCATTACTTCTGCGGGTTCAGGCTGTATGGCTGCACTCGATGCAGAAAAATATCTTGATGCGATGGGCAAACTAGACTAAGCAGCAAGAATAAAAATGCCGTCCATTATGGGCGGCTTTTTTATTGCTAGAATTAGCTTATGATTCATCTATAGTTTTATTTCAGGTTTGCCATGCATCTACTTCCTCCCTCACAATTTATCTTCCCTGACCCGATGCAGGTTGACCCTGAAGGCGAAGGACTGATTTGTATTGGTGCTGACCTCTCCCCTTCCACACTTTTTGAAGCCTATACCCATGGCTTATTTCCCTGGTTTTCTGAGGGAGAACCTATTTGCTGGTGGAGTCCGGAACCGCGCTGCATTATTCGGCCCCATGATTATCATCCAAGTAAATCCCTGATCCGCAATATGAAAAAATGGGATTATCAAATCACGGTCAATCATGCTTTTGAAAGGGTGATTCGTTCCTGCTCATTGCCGCGTGCTTATGCAGAAGATACCTGGATCAGTGAAGATATTATCGCAGGATACTGCGACATGTTCGATGCCGGATATGGCTATAGTATTGAGATCTGGGATGAAAATCGCATTGTAGGTGGGCTTTATGGTGTGACGATTGGACAGGGTTGTTTTGGTGAGTCCATGTTTAGTACACAGACCGATGTTTCTAAAATGGCTTTTTATACTTTAATGCTGATTGGACAGGAAAATAAGCTGCCCTGGATTGACTGCCAGTTGGTCAATGACCATCTTTTAAGCCTCGGCGCCTGTACACTTTCTCGCCAAGACTATCTTAATTCGTTACAAGATGTTGTAAAACAGCCTGCTATCGATTGGAAAAAGTATCAAGAGGGTGTATTTTCAAGTAAAACAATAGCGCAAAACGCGCGACTCAGTGAATGAAAATAACAGAGGGTACTTGTTATGAACTCTTATCAGCCAAAGTCCCTACTGAACGATTTACAGTATTATATTACGCCGCCGCACGATTGCAGCTACTTGCCCAACAAGTCGGCACGTATGGTTTTTCTGGATCCTGCGCATCGCATTGATGTGCTGACCCTGTCAGAACTGTCGCGCACCGGTTTCCGCCGCAGTGGCGATTTTGTTTATCGTCCGGAATGTCATCTGTGTCGTCAATGCTTATCTTCACGCGTGCCAGTGGCTGAATTTTCCATGAACAGTTCACAAAAAAAAGCCTGGAAACGCAATCAGGATCTTCGGGTGAAAATTACCAGTCCAGAGCAGGCCGGTGATACGCATTATGCGCTGTATGAACGCTATATCAATGAACGCCACGCAGATGGTGACATGTTCCCTCCGAGTCGCGATCAGTTCGAAAAGTTTTTATTGCAAAGTTGTACGGACAGCTTCTTTTTAGAATTATGGCTGGATGATCGCTTGATCAGTGTTTCCACCTGCGACTTGCTGGATGATGGCATCTCGGCTGTATATACCTTCTTCGATCCGGATGAAAATCGCCGCTCTCTCGGTGCATTTGCAATCTTGAAACAGATTGAACATGCGCAAAAACTTGGCTTGCAATTCATCTACCTCGGTTATTGGGTGCCACATTCCAACAAGATGAATTATAAATCTCAGTATCTGCCGCTAGAACTCTTGATTGATGGTCAATGGCGACGTTTAAACCGTGCGCTGAGTGAGCTGGAGATTCAGCACCTGGGAAACTCATTGATGACGACCTTACCCAGCGGATGGAATCACCAGATTATTAAATAAGGTCGTCAGTTTCTATTTGAACAGGCTAGCAAAGTCATCCGTACATGCCTTGACCATAATGATGGCATGTTCGCGTGTTCCGTTTGAACCCGGATAATAATTTTTGCGTAAATCAATCTGATGAAAGCCTGACTTCTCATAAAGCTTGATGGCAGCAATATTAGTTTCGCGCACTTCCAGGAAAATCTGCACCGGATTATTTTTCAGCATGGCGACTGAGGCATCCAATAATTGATAACCCAAGCCCTGACCTTGCTGGGCCGGATCAATTGCCATAAGCAGTAAATTGGCTTCATCCAGCACCGGTTGTAAAATACAAAATCCCAGCACCTGCCCTTGCTGCTCGATCACGGTACTTTGATAAGCAGTCACCGCATCTTCAAACTGTTTTAAAGTCCAGGGATGTGATTGAACAGATTTTTCAATCTTTGCAACGGCTGCTACATCCGCTGCTTGCATTAAACGAATCATCTTCGTTCATCTTATATAGAATTAACTTCCGCATTATAGAAACTTCATCCAAAAAATCGAGTAAAAAAAAGAGCAATTTCAATCGCTCTTTAATTTTCAGTCCTATTCAAGTCCGAGTTTGGCTTTCCAGACTGTTAACAGGCCATGTGTATCATGAGCATTTGGATGAAAGCCAGGTTTAAAGTACATTAACATTTCACGACCCATGCCCGTAATTACCCCTTTTGATGGGCTATACGCGTAGGTATATATCGATTTCAGCGATTCCAAATTCAATTGATTGTCCTGCTTGAGTAAACGTGCCAGAAAATAGCTTTGTACAACAGCTAAGGTTGCCATCGAAATGACCAAAGATGAGGTCCGTAGCGCATAGGCTTTTAAACCGTTACCAAAGACAGCTTCAAACACATCATAGGCCACCGCTTTATGTTCATTTTCTTCAATCGCATGCCACATCCACATATTTTTCATGGTTTTATCAGTCATCAGTTCCTGGATATGAGCGTTACTTAACAGCTGCGTTGCGATGGTCGCGGTAAAATGTTCCAGTGCTGTGGTTGCAGTCAAATCCACCATTTCTTGGCTAATACCAACTGGCTTCAGCAGTTTGGCCATGACTTTACGCGTGGTCTGAATCACCTGATCGGTATAATGATCCAGTGTCTCGACATCATGTCCATAGCGCTGTGCGGAGGCATTAAAACCGACATGTTCATGCGTGTGCATAGCTTCTTGACCAATAAAGGCAGAAATTTCTTTTTGCAATTCTGCATTATCTTTGATCGCTGGATGCTGACGCACGGCCCGAACGCTATCGATAAAGAACTTTTCACCTGCCGGAAACAGTGCAGATAAGGCGGTCATAAAATGCGTTAAACCGGCTGATCCATGCATCCAGTATTCCGGGACATGATCAAAATCAAAATTCATACGACGAACAGGAAAGCTTGCACCAGCACGCTCTGAAATTTTTACTTTTACGTTCATTGTAGGCTCCTTTCAAGCACAGCTGCCTGAATCTATTATTCGTTTTATTGAGCCTAGTTTTATTGATTTTTATCGTATAAATAAGTGCAGTTTAGGTCATCGCACTATCAGTTAAGGACACTCATGAGTGATTGTCTGACAAAAATCCAGACAAAAAAAACGCCTCAAAGAGGCGCTTTTTTTACACAATCAGCGATTATGCAGTTACTTTAGCAACTACACCAGCACCCACTGTACGACCACCTTCACGGATCGCAAAACGTAGACCTGGGTCCATTGCGATTGGGTGGATTAGCTCTACTGACATCTCAACGTTGTCACCAGGCATAACCATTTCCACGCCTTCTTTAAGCGCGATCGCACCAGTTACGTCCGTAGTACGGAAGTAGAACTGTGGACGGTAACCGTTAAGGAATGGAGTGTGACGACCACCTTCTTCTTTAGAAAGTACGTATACTTCCGCATCGAATTTAGTGTGTGGCTTGATCGCACCTGGTTTAGTCAATACTTGACCACGTTGTACGTCTTCACGCTTAGTACCACGTAGAAGAACACCACAGTTCTCGCCTGCACGACCTTCGTCAAGCAATTTACGGAACATTTCAACACCAGTAACTGTAGTTACTTGAGTATCACGGATACCAACGATTTCAACTGATTCGCCTACTTTAACAATACCAGTCTCTACACGGCCAGTTACTACTGTACCACGACCAGAGATTGAGAATACGTCTTCAATTGGCATAAGGAATGGAAGGTCGATAGCACGTTCTGGCTCTGGAATGTAAGAGTCAAGTGCTTCAACCAGTGCAACAACAGCGTCTTCGCCATACTGACCAGCTTCACCGTTAAGTGCAGCAAGTGCAGAACCGCGGATCACTGGAGTGTCATCGCCCGGGAAGTCATAAGTAGAAAGAAGTTCACGAACTTCCATTTCAACCAGTTCAAGAAGCTCTTCGTCATCTACAAGGTCGCATTTGTTCAAGAATACAACGATGTAAGGTACACCTACCTGACGAGAAAGCAGGATGTGTTCACGAGTCTGTGGCATAGGACCATCAGTCGCAGCACATACAAGGATCGCGCCGTCCATCTGAGCAGCACCAGTAATCATGTTTTTAACATAATCGGCGTGGCCCGGGCAGTCTACGTGAGCGTAGTGACGAGTTGGAGAATCGTATTCTACGTGTGAAGTATTAATTGTAATACCACGTGCTTTTTCTTCTGGTGCAGAGTCGATTGCAGCGTAATCACGCGCTTCGCCACCGAATTTTTTCGCACATACAGTTGCAATCGCAGCTGTTAAAGTTGTTTTACCATGGTCGACGTGACCAATTGTGCCCACGTTAACGTGTGGCTTATTACGTTCAAACTTAGCCTTAGCCATGAGATCTTCCTTTTTAAACTACTCATGCAGGATCACTGCATGAGCACTTGGGTTTAACTATGAATTAGTTTGGGCTTATAGTAATCGAAAGATTACTCGTCGTCACCTTTTTTACCGCCAGACTGGAACTTAGAAATGATGCCTTCAGCCACGTTACGTGGAGTTTCAGCATATTTAGCAAATTCCATAGAGTAAGTCGCACGACCTTGAGACATAGAACGCATATGAGTTGCGTAACCAAACATCTCAGCCAATGGAACTTCAGCACGAATGGCTTTAGTACCACCAGGTAAATCGTCCATACCCTGAACCATACCACGACGACGGTTTAAGTCACCCATGATATCGCCCATGTAGTCTTCTGGAGTTTCTACTTCAACTTTCATGATTGGTTCAAGCAAGATTGGATCTGCTTTCATGAAACCATCACGGAAGGCATAAGAACCCGCCATTTTGAACGATAATTCGTCAGAATCGACATCATGGTAAGAACCGTCGAACAATGTCGCTTTGATGCCCACTACTGGATAACCAGCAAGTACACCATTCTTCATACGTTCTTGGATACCCTTGTCAACCGCGCCGAAGAATTCTTTAGGTACTACACCACCTACAACTTCTTCAACGAATTCGTAGTCTTTACCAGCGTCTTCAGCAAGCGGTTCTAGACGTACGTATACGTGACCGAACTTACCTTTACCACCAGTTTGACGTACGAATTTACCTTCTTGTTCAACTGACTTTTTGATCGTTTCACGGTAAGAAACCATTGGTTTACCAATGTTGGCTTCAACACCGAATTCACGCTTCATACGGTCAACAATGATGTCAAGGTGAAGTTCACCCATACCAGCAATAATGGTTTGACCTGATTCTTCATCAGTACGTACGCGGAATGATGGATCTTCTTTCGCCAAACGACCTAAAGCAACTGACATTTTTTCTTGGTCAGCTTTAGTTTTAGGCTCAACTGCAAGTGCAATTACTGGCTCAGGGAATTCCATACGCTCTAGTGTAATTACGTGGTTTTCATCACATAATGTATCACCAGTCGTTGTGTCTTTAAGACCTACACATGCCGCGATGTCGCCCGCACGAATTTCTTCGATATCTTTACGGTCATTCGCATGCATCTGTACGATACGGCCAACACGCTCACGCTTCATTTTTACTGGGTTATAACACGGGCTACCCGCTTTAAGAACACCTGAGTAAACACGAACGAAAGTCAAGTTACCTACGAATTTGTCATTCATAATTTTGAATGCAAGTGCAGAGAACGGAGCTTCGTCAGACGCTTCACGAGAACCTTCAGATTCGTCTTTGTCGTCAAGGATACCCTTGATCGCTTCAACGTCAGTCGGTGCTGGCAAGAATTCAATTACAGCATCCAACATACGTTGAACACCTTTGTTTTTGAATGCCGAACCACAAAGCATTGGTTGAATTTCGTTTGCCAATGTACGCTTACGGATACCAGCAACGATTTCTTCTTTAGTTAGCTCTTCGCCTTCTAGGTACTTGTCCATGAGTTCTTCTGATGCTTCCGCAGCAGCTTCAACCATGTTAGTACGCCATTCTTCAGCAGTAGCAACTAAGTCAGCAGGGATGTCGCCATATTCGAATTGCATACCTTGAGATGCTTCATCCCAAATGATTGCTTTCATTTCGATTAGGTCAACAACACCCTGGAAGTTTTCTTCTGCGCCGATTGGAACAACGATTGGCACTGGATTACCGCCAAGACGTGTTTTAACTTGTTCAACAGCACGGAAGAAGTTCGCGCCAGTACGGTCCATTTTGTTAACAAACGCAATACGTGGAACTTTATATTTATTTGCTTGACGCCATACCGTTTCTGACTGAGGCTGAACACCACCTACAGCACAGTAAACCATGCACGCACCGTCAAGAACACGCATAGAACGCTCAACTTCAATCGTGAAGTCAACGTGTCCCGGGGTGTCAATTACGTTAATACGGTGTTGTTCGAACTGGTTCGCCATACCTTTCCAGAAGCATGTTACAGCTGCTGAGGTAATGGTAATACCGCGTTCTTGCTCTTGTTCCATCCAGTCCGTAGTTGCCGAACCTTCGTGAGTTTCACCAAGTTTATGGCTCTCACCTGTGTAGAACAAAATACGTTCAGAAGTGGTTGTCTTACCTGCGTCAATGTGCGCAGAAATACCAATGTTACGGTAACGAGAAATTGGGGTTTGACGTGCCATGATTTCTAGCATTCCTAAATTTTGTTGTTTAAAACAGGACGCTTTAAGCTGCATAGCAACTTAAAGCGCTTTGGTGACAAAACCATGACGGTTTTAGCACTTTCCTGAATAGGGCCTGTTTTATCTGCTTAGAAACGGTAGTGAGAGAATGCTTTGTTGGCTTCAGCCATACGGTGCACATCTTCACGTTTCTTAACCGCAGCGCCTTTGCCTTCAGATGCATCAAGCAACTCGCCAGCAAGACGTAAAGCCATAGTTTTTTCAGAACGCTTAGCAGCAGCATCTACTAACCAACGCATAGCTAGGGCAGTACGACGGGATGGGCGTACTTCCATAGGTACTTGGTATGTAGCACCACCAACACGGCGTGCTTTTACTTCGACCATAGGACGAACTTTTTCAAGAGTAGTCTCGAAAAATTCAACTGGGTCTACTTTAGATTTTTCTTGAACGCGGTCTAAAGCACCGTAAACGATACTTTCAGCAATAGATTTTTTACCATCTTGCATTACGTGGTTCATGAATTTAGCGATTGTTTGGCTGCTGAACTTAGGATCCGGAAGGATTTCACGAGCAGCGACTACGCGACGTCTTGGCATTTTAAACTACCTATAAAGATGACACTTCAGGTTTATCCAGCATGAGCACAAAGTGTCATGTGCATTCGCTGGCCTTACTACACGTCGCTTGAATTTCACAAAATTAAATGCAGAAATCAGACAAGCGAGACGATAAAGGATTGCGGTTCTACGTTCTTAAAATTTAATTCTCGACGAATTATTTCTTAGGACGTTTAGTACCGTATTTAGAACGAGACTGGTTACGATCTTTAACACCAGCACAGTCTAAAGAACCACGAACGGTATGGTAACGTACACCTGGTAAGTCTTTAACACGACCACCACGGATAAGAACAACACTGTGCTCTTGCAGGTTATGGCCTTCACCACCGATGTAGCTAGAAACTTCAAAACCTGAAGTTAAGCGAACACGGCAAACTTTACGCATTGCTGAGTTAGGTTTTTTAGGTGTAGTTGTGTAAACACGTGTACAAACACCACGGCGCTGTGGACAAGCCTTCAACGCAGGAACTTTAGATTTTTCAACTAAAGTCGTACGACCCTTACGGATCAACTGATTTGTTGTTGCCATTTGGCAATTCTCCCGTTAATAAAAAGCCCCAAAAACATACTGCTTTTTGAGGGCATGCAATTGTAATTCAAGATGTAAAATTGGTCAACCTGCTCAGGTCGACCAAATATAATAACAACTATACGCTATGCTGCTATTTTCTCTCAGAATTCATTTACTTTTTCGGATTCTTCGCAGTTTTTTTTGTAACATCTTGAGCTTTAGATGTTGTTGAGGCTGTTTCAGATGCAGAATCAGGATCCTCCTGCCCCTCTAGCCCCTCATTTTCCACGGTCTCCGATTCATTTTCAGCAGTATTATCTGCTTGTATCTCTGCTTCCACGTCAGGATCAAAAGAAGTTTTGGTTAAAGCAGGCTGTTGCGATTGTTTATCTGCCACAGGTTCAACCAATTCATCACTGAGGGCATCTAGACCTTCACTGACTTTTTCATCTTTTTTCACTTCAGCTTCTTCAGAACTGAGATCATTCTTTTCTTTCTTAACCAGTTTGACCTGAGTAATTGTATCATTGCCTTCAATTGTAATATCCTGATCCAGAATTGGCTCGTCTTTTGGCGCCTCGATCGACTGAGATGAACTGTCTAATAATTTAGGTGCAGCCTGTTGCAATAAATTGACTGCTTTTTCATAGGCCGCATAGGGAGACAATTGCGAATCTTGATGCTGAATCAGATATTGTCGAGCATGTGAGAAAGCTTCTTGAGCTTTCTGATTTACATCATCAACAAAACGGTGACTATAAACTGCTCCGATTCCAGCACTTGCCAATGGTGTCAATTTCGTTAATTTTTCTAAAATAGAAATTTTTGGCAGATTGTTCACCCATTCCCATTTTGCCTCGCCCTCATGGTTGTTTAACCATTGCTTGATGGCATTCATATCATTATCAGAACCTAGCATGGTCTGAAGCTGGGAAATATCGTGGGTTTTAATTGTATTACTCAGCGCTTTTAAGCCCAATAATAAGGTCTGCTTTTCAGCAATCAGGCCAAGGTCTAGCTGTCTAAAAATATGTTGTACGATTTCCTGATCATCATCTTTGCTCAGGTCAAAACCATAAGAACGACCGACCTGATAAATGGTACGTAGCGCCATTAACAAAGAAGCCGGAATATCAATCGCTGTACCAAGCACCCCAGAAGCACCGCTGATTGCACCCTGTACCGTTGCAATCCATTTGTTTTGCTCACCCAAAGCCTGTGAAATCCGCTTAGAACGATCGACATCCTGAGTCAACTCTTCCAAGTCTTTTGCCCCTGCTTCATTCAGAATGGTATCGACCGAACTGCTCTGGTTACTAAACTGGTTAAGGCGGTCATAAAAATAGTCTGATACTTTCTCCGTCAGTTCAGGAGAAACAAAATGTGCCACGTTATTGACGGTATTAAAACGGTGTCCTAGAAGCTGGCGAGATACATTTGGCAAATGTTCACGAAGCATTTGCTGTGGATTATCATATTTTTTAGCCGAAAAAACGCTTTTTGTCTTCGCCGAACCGTCAATCACCTGACCGGAATTTGACGGCTTAAGTGCTTTCGTCACCGAGTCTGGTGCAACATGATTCAATAAATCCAATCCGGTTGAACTGAACTTTTTCGCCACTCCAAAGGCATTCGAAATCAGACCATTAGATTGTTTATTATTAGCATTTACCATTTTTTACCTCAGCATTCACGTGCTTGTATTTGATATAAATACTAGGTGTAGTCAGCATTTATCTCAACTTTATTCTGTGTCATTTAGTAAAATCCCTACATGCCGACTCACAAACCCAACCGACTGTCACACGGCATAACATTTGCCATAAGATTTCAAAAGTCTTTCTGCTATCATGTTCTCCATCATGAAATAAGGCTAGAGGCCGGATTTGGAGATTTTATATAACCCATTTTCTGCCACTGGACGTAGAGCTAAACTATAAGGATCTGTAGATGAAACGTGTTGTCATCACTGGCATGGGTATTAACTCGTGTATTGGTAATACATTAGAGGATGTAAACCATTCTTTACAAAATGGGATTTCAGGAACACGTTTTAATCCGACTTATGCTGAACTCAATTTCAAAAGCCATGTGAGTGCTGCGGCCGAGCAGGATTTCGACGGTATTGACCGTAAACTCAAACGCTTTATGGGCGTATGCGCAATGTATGCCTACAACTCGGCACTTGCTGCAGTTGAACATGCCGGTTTAAAACAAGAAAATCTGGCAAATAATCCACGCTATGGTATTGCCGGTGGTTCAGGTGGTGGTTCAACTGCCTCAGTGGTTGAAATGAAAGAACTTCTAGATACCAAAGGTGCGCGTAAAATTGGTCCTTTCTTTGTACCACGCAATATGACCAACACCATTACTGCAAACGTCGGTGTCGCTTTTAAACTACAAGGCGTAGCACATACCATTACCAGTGCATGTGCAACCTCTGCCGATGCCATTGGTTATGCTTATAACCTGATCCAACTGGGCAAACAAGATTTGATGCTGGCTGGTGGCGGTGAAGAAGATCACTGGTCACAAAGCTTATTGTTTGATGCGATGGGTGCGCTTTGCTCTAAATACAACGACACGCCTGAAACTGCATCTCGTCCGTACTCTGCTGACCGTGACGGCTTCGTGATTGCCGGTGGTGGCGGTTTTGTGGTGCTTGAGTCACTTGAGCATGCACAAGCACGTGGTGCAAACATCTTGGCTGAAGTGGTGGGCTATGCGGCCAACTCGGATGGTGCAGATATGGTTGCACCAAGTGGTGAAGGGGCTACACGCTGTATCCTGATGGCACTTGAAGAAGCCAAACAACATGGTGTTGAATCGATTGATTATGTGAATACTCATGGTACATCTACACCTGCTGGTGACGTGACCGAGCTTCAAGCGATGGCACGTGCATTTGGTGAAGATAAAGTTCCACCACTGAGCTCAACCAAGTCTATGACTGGTCACAGCCTGGGTGCTGCTGGCGTCCAGGAAGCAATTTACTCGATCCTGATGATGCAAAATGACTTTATTGCTCCAAACATTAACGTGACCGAGCTGGATGAAGGCGCAAAACCATTTGATATCGTGCTTGAAAAACGTGACGCAAAATTGAATACTGTGATGAGTAACAGTTTCGGTTTCGGCGGCGTAAATGCTTGTCTCATCTTCAAAAAATGGGAAGGCTAAGCCGCCCATTTTAGGGTGACTTGATGGATGCTCCTTCTGATGCTTTCCTTTGGGTAAAAGCATTACATATTATTGCGGTGGTTTGCTGGTTCGCTGCGTTGTTCTACTTGCCACGGTTATATGTTTACCATGCCATGAGCGAAGATGCCGTAAGCCACGCGCGTTTTCAGGTGATGGAACGCAAGCTGTATCGTGGCATCATGTGGCCTGCCATGCTGGCCACCCTCATTACAGCGCACTTTCTGGTCGATTGGGGTGATGCAACACGTCACTATCATGAAGCTTTATGGTTTTACCTGAAAGTGGGTCTGGTGGGTTTATTGGTGATTTATCATCTGGTATGTGGCCATTACCGCAAAAAACTGATGGAAAATGCCCATTACAAGTCACACAAGTTCTGGCGTTATTTTAATGAAATGCCAACCCTGATCTTATTTGCTGTGGTAATTTTGGTCGTGGTAAAACCGACCTTCTAACGCATAGAGCAAAAATAAAAAATCCCTGATTCGTCGGGGATTTTTTATTTTGGCCTTCTAGATTTTTACACAGCTATCCTGCTTCAGATTCAGTTCAGACAATTTCTGTTGAGAAAATGGCAGTGCTATACATAACTTTCCATCTTGCTGAAAATAACGTCGCCCTGCTGCATTTTGATTCAATAGCTCTATCTCTATACTGCCTGAATTGACTGCATTAAAAGTCATAATTTTATTGCTTAAGACATGATTCATCACAATATATTTTTCAAAGTTGGGCTTACTGATCTGCGCTAGAACATGTCCAATCGCATTTTTTAGTCGCCATTTAGACAGTGAAGAAGGCTCACTTGTCGTAAACCGCTCTTGCAGTTCAACATACGGTGTTTCCGAAAGCATCCAGTACACCTCATATTGTGCTGCAATTGCATTAAAGGTGGTATTGGGTAAATACAGCCATTTTAGCTGTACAGGGCTGATTTCAGAGGCATGTGCCAGATATTGGGTCAGCAAATAATGTCCCATTAATTCATTTTGCAGACTTGCTTTTAAACCCAATTGATCTGAATCCAGATTGTTAAGCATGACTGGATTGCTTTCATTTTTTTGCTCGATCCGAATCAGATCAATCATTTGACTGAGCCAATTCTGCAGCAGCATTTTTTCAACCAAAGACAAGCGGTTCCGGCTAAAGTCTAAAACCTGATGAAATTGCTGTGCATAATCCTGCACTTTAGAGTCTGAATTAAGCTGGATGTGAACCAGTTTCAGCAACTGTAAGTTTTGAATATAGCGATAATCAGGCCCGCCTGCCTGCGGCGGAATCACCAATGAAATATAATCCTGGTGTTCCAATAAATCTGAAAACCGTTGTAAAGGAATACGCTCACGTTCCAGTAAAGCGTGTAGCAATTTTTTATGTTCTACCACCAATACAGAAAACTGCTCAGCTGAATTAGCCAAACGCATTTGCAGATTTTCAAGAAGTTCTTTTTCCTGTTCAGAAAAACCAGCTCGGCTCAGCTGGCGGTTTAATCCTGAGTCACTCTGCAAATTTTCAGCAGCATTCTGATCTCGAATATAATTTACCCATTCCCGATGGTAACGATAACGACCCAGTGCCTGAGGGTGAACCTCATCTTTGGCAGCAATTCCCAATAAGTAAAAATATGAGTGTTGCTGAACATTCGCCCTATAGATTAAATCTGGCTGAATAAACTTTTTTGCCGTATCCGTTAAAGGCTGATCTGTACGCAGCCATTTTGCAGTGAATACCAACAGAATGGCTATTCCCACAAGAATGCCAAGCGACCATAACCCCAGCCTGTTTTTACTCCATCCCCTCATATAGATCCTTATTTTTAATTATAAATTTTTCTTCAATTCTAAGGGCACAGGACAAAGTTCACAAATGATTCATCACACCATAAAAAAATCCCCGATCAGGCGGGGATTTTTTAAGCTATTTTATTGTGTTTCTAATGCCGCTTTTCTCGCGGCTGCGACACGCGGCCGATACAGTACATAATAAGTCACTGCCAAAATAATCAACCATAATGGACTGATTTTTAATGCATTAAATGTATCTGGCTCCAAACTTAAAATGACCAGAGCGAAAGCCAGAAAAGTTAGTACGATATAGCTCATCCATACCCCGCCCGGCATTTTAAAGGTGGAGTTGGCATGCTGTTCAGGGCGTAATTTACGGTAGCGTAAATAACACACCATAATTAAGCTCCAAATACTAATAAACAAAATCA
Organism: Acinetobacter sp. YH12102; assembly: GCF_013419125.1. NCBI lineage: Bacteria > Pseudomonadati > Pseudomonadota > Gammaproteobacteria > Moraxellales > Moraxellaceae > Acinetobacter > Acinetobacter sp. YH12102. Next base: position 52,679 of record NZ_VPAS01000009.1, read on the forward strand.
CGCACAGCGACGTGGCTAAAGTAAAAGCTTCCAGGGTGTTTGGCACGAAGTACTGCAAAGCTGCACCAGCCATAATAAAGGCACATGAGAACATTAAACCCTTGGCTGGTACAGAACGTTTCGATAGATGCGCCAAAGCGGCAGGTGCCTGTTGGCCACGCGCCAATCCGAAAAGCATACGACTGGTTGAGAATACACCACTATTCATGGAAGACATGACGGATGACAAGACCACCAGATTCATGATGATCGCCGCCGCACCAATACCGGCATGCATGAATAAGCTGACAAAAGGACTTTGATCCGCAGGAATTTTAGCCCATGGAGTCACTGACATCACTACAAACAATGACAACACATAGAACAAGATAATACGCGTTGGAATTGCATTGACGGCTTTGGGTAAATTTTTCTCAGGATCTTTGGTTTCAGCTGCCATCGTACCGAGCAATTCCACACCGACAAAGGCGAATAAGGCAATCTGGAAGCCTGCCAGGAAGCCATCCGCACCTTTGGGGAACATACCACCCGACCAGACATGGCTAAAGCTTGCAGTACTGCCATCTGGTGCCTGAAACTGGTTCAACACCATAAAGCCGCCAATAAAGATCAGGCCTAAAATGGCTAAAATCTTAATCAGGGCAAACCAGAATTCAATTTCACCAAACAGTTTGACCGTCAGCAAGTTCAAACCCAGAACCAGCAACACACAGCCGACACTGATCAATGCCTGCCCGATGGGGGTAAAGGCCACACCCTCAGGCAACCAGAAACTTAGATAATTAATAATCGCTGCTAAATCGGCAATCCCGACCAGAACCCAACCGAGCCAATAAGACCAGCCAATATAATAGGCCGCGCCCGGACCTATGAGGTCGCGCGCCATATCAATAAATGATTTGTAATGTAAATTAGCCAACAATATCTCACCCAATGCGCGCATCAGGAAAAAAAACATAAAGCCAATAATCATATAAATAAATAAAATTGAAGGGCCGGCCAAAGAGATAGTTTTACCCGATCCCATAAATAAACCGGTACCAATTGCACCACCAATGGCAATTAACTGCAGATGCCGATTGGAGAGCTTGCGTTGTAGCTCATGTTGCGACGGCGCTGCGTCATCTTTAGCGGATGTTGTATTCATGTTTAGTTCCTTTTTTGCATCAGACCCTTGCCCATCTGATCGGATTTCTTCCTGAAATCCTGAATGCAGATGAAGTTCCATTTAAAAAGCTAAATGACCGGATCTAATGTCCTTACAAAATTAAGTTGGGAGATATAAAAATCAAAACAACTCAAGCCTGTGCTGCAATCACTGCAATTTCAATCAGCCAGTCAGGATTGACCAGATCTGCCTGAATGGTGGCACGTGCCGGAGTTCCCTGTCCTTGCAACCAGTGAATCCAGATCTGGTTCACGGTTTGAAAATCTTCCAGATTTTTCACAAATAGTTGTGCCGACAGCAGTCGGCTTTTGTCTGTTCCTGCCAGCTTGAGCAGCTGATCAATTTTCGTCAGCACTTCCTGCGTTTGACCGCTAATATCCTGACGGGTGCTATCCGGCACCTGCCCTGATAAATACACGGTCTGGTTGTGAATGGTGACAGCACTCATGACCTGATTGCTGTTAATACGCTGGATATCGGTGTGTTCCATCATCATATGTCCTCTCAATTTCTTCCGTTATTTGGTCAATATTTAGTTTTAGCTTTCGATCCGAACCGGTACACGAGCCGTAATCGCACACATCAATTCATAGCCTACGGTTCCTGAACCGGCCGCGACCTCATCAATTGATAAAATTTCACCTTGCGAAGATTTCCCCCAAAGCACCACTTCACTCCCCACAGTCGCCTGAGGGACAGCGGTCAGATCGACTGTAAGCATATCCATACTGACCCGACCAAGAACTTGAGTCTGCACTGAATCCACCAGAACTGGTGTACCTGTGGCTGAAATGCGCTGATACCCATCGGCATATCCACATGCCACTACACCAATGCGCATCGCCTGCTCCGCAACGAAGTTAGAACCATAACCCACACTTTCATCAGCCTGAATATACTGAATCGCAATGATTTCACTGCGCAGGCTCATGCCGGGCTGCAGATTCCAGTCATAAATAGTATGGTCAGGATAGTCAGGCGAACTGCCATACAGCATGATGCCACTACGCACAATGTCGGATTGAATGTGGTGATGATGGCGCAGGATGGCTGCACTATTACTGACAGAAGTTTTTCCGGCTAAAGACCCAGTGATTTGCGTGAACATTGAATATTGATAATCAATGCCGTTCTGGCCAAAGCGCTGACCATCTGCATCGGAAAAATGCGTCATATGGCTAACTGAGCGCACATTGCCCAGTGCCTGGACTTGCTTAAAAATATCCGTATATTCGTGGGCCTGAAAACCCAAACGGTTCATACCGCTGTTAAGTTTTAAGTACACATCAAATTTTGCGTCTGGATTGATCTGCTGAAACTGCGTTAACCAGGTGATTTGATGCTGGCTATGTAGACTAAAACTTAAATCTAATGCAGCACAGACGTCTAAATCGTCTACAGCAAAAATTCCTTCGAGCAGTAAAATTTTGCCCTGCCAACCGAGCGCACGCAGACGCTGCGCTTCAGCCAAATCCAGCAAGGCAAAACCATCGGCTGATTGAAATGCTGAATAGACTCGCTCAATACCATGACCATAGGCATTGGCTTTAACCACAGCATAGACTTCGGCATTTGGCGCTGCGGCTTTGGCGATCTTCAGGTTATGCTGCAATGCATCTAAGTGCACTACAGCTTGAATTGGGCGTGGCATAGCTTCTTCCTTGAAACAGCAATTTAGGCCGCGTGTGAATAACGTCCGAGTGAAAGTCCTTCAGTGCTGATTTCGGTTTTATGATTCAACACAATGTCACTGATTAACTTGCCCGAACCACAGGCCATGGTCCAACCCAGGGTGCCATGTCCAGTATTCAGGAACAGATTTTTAAAACGCGTTACACCAATAATCGGGGTACTGTCTGGGGTCATTGGACGTAAACCGGTCCAGAAACTCGCTTCTGCCAGATCCCCGCCTGGGAATAATTCCTGAGTGACCATTTCCAGAGTGGCACGGCGATTGTCTTTCAAATTGTGGTTAAATCCACTTAGTTCGGCCATACCGCCAACACGGATCCGCTGGTCAAAACGCGTGATGGCAATTTTATAGGTTTCATCCAGCACCGTAGATTGTGGTGCAAAGTTGGCATCAACAATTGGAATGGTCAGTGAATAGCCTTTGACTGGATAAACCGGCAAATCCAGATTCAAAGGTTTTAAGAAATCACGCGAATAACTACCGAATGCCAATACATATTTATCAGCCGTCAGCACTTCACCATTGACCACCACCCCCTTAATTTCATCGCCTTCAATCACCAAACGCTCAACATTTTGGTTAAATTTAAACTGCACGCCCAATTCTTTGGCAACATTGGCTAAGGCATTGGTAAATAAATAACAGTCGCCTGTCTCATCATTGGGTAAATGCAAGCCGCCCACCAGTTTATCCTGGACATGCGCCAGGGCTGGCTCAACTTTGGCCAGATCAGCGCCCAACAACAATTCATGCGGTACGCCGCATTCTCGCAATACCGCAATATCACGTTGCACCATCTCTAATTGCGCTTCGTTACGAAAGACTTGCAAAGTACCTTTAGAACGGTGTTCATAACTGATCCCGGTTTCTTTACGCAATTCACGTAAACAGTCACGGCTATATTCAGCCACACGGGTCATACGTTCTTTGTTAATCGCATAGCTGGCTGGATTACAGTTTTTCAGCATTTGTGCCATCCAGTTCAACTGCCACATACTGCCATCTAAATTAATGGCTAAAGGTGCATGATGCTGGAACATCCATTTCACTGCTTTAAATGGAATGCCCGGTGCTGCCCATGGCGTCGAATAGCCCGGAGAAATTTGCCCGGCATTGCCAAAACTGGTTTCTTCAGCCGGCCCGGTTTGACGGTCAAGCACTGTAACTTCTGCACCCTGCTGCGCCAGATAATAGGCACTCGCCACACCGATTACACCACTGCCTAAGACCAAAACGCGCATCTTACTACCCTCAAATTTTTCTAGTTGATTTAACTAGTATATTTTTGGATCAATAGTGAATTTAACTATATTGAGATGATATATTTAGTGAAATAAACATTTTTTTCGGGCAGAATTAAAAAAAAGAGGGAAATATTGATGCGTAAATTAGACCGCATTGATCGCATGATTCTGGATATCTTGCAACGCGATGGCCGGATTGCCATTAGTGAGCTGGCAGCACGTGTGAACCTGTCAACCACACCCTGTTCAGAACGGGTAAAACGGCTGGAGCGCGAAGGCATTATCATGGGTTATTACGCGCGCTTAAATCCGGAACTGCTAGAACGCAATTTGCTGGTCTTTCTGGAGATTAAGCTTTCTGCAAAATCGGGTGATGTATTTGATCAAGTGGCGCGGAATCTGACCGAAATTCCAGAAGTACTGGAATGTCATTTGATTTCCGGTGACTTTGATTATCTGGTCAAGGCACGTCTCAAAGAGATGAGTGCCTATCGGCGTCTGTTAGGCGATTTGCTAAAAAAATTACCTGCTTCTGCTTCCTCACATAGTTATGTGGTCATGGAGGAAGTAAAAGAAAGTCTCTATCTGGATCTTGGCGGGTAATTATTTTTATCTTTCAACATTCAGCGCTCAAACAGTTTCCAAAAAAATAATGCCCCAAATGGGGCATTATGGTGAACAATATATTTAGATATTTATTTTCGACTTAAAAATCAGGCTGGAATACGCAATACCTGTCCCGGGAAAATATCATCAGCATCTTTGAGCAATGGGCGATTGGCCTCAAAGATCTTATTGTACTGATTGGCATCACCATAAAATTCTTTCGAGATTTTTGACAAGCTATCCCCCGATTTTACCGTATAGAATTTGCTTTCCGGTTCAGGGCTGCTGACCGTAAGCTGATCATCCACTTTGGCCACATGATCAATATTCCCCACCGCCAGAATAATTTTTTCACGATCGGCCTGACTTTGCACCTGACCTCTGACCGTGGCCAGATCCGAGGTTGAATTATAACTGATGGATAAACCAGTGATCGGAAGACCCAGACCTTTTACATGACCAAGTAATTTATTTGCGACTTCTTGGGCAGAAGGCTCTGCGGGCTGTGCTGCTGCGGCTGGAGTAGTATTTGCTGGTGCGGCCTGCGGCTCTGCGGCAGCTGTATTTTTCTTACCGATACCTTTTACAAAATCAAAAAGACCCATATGGAACTCCATTCTTGTCGTTAATGTCATATCACTCTTATTTTTATAATGAAAATAGCCAAGGCATAGTTAGTCATTGGTGACAGAAAGGTAATCGATTGTAAAATTTCCATTTAGGTGAAAAGCAGACACAAAAAAACCACCGAGAGGGTGGTCTTTATGCTCAGCAAAGCTGAAATCGGCGATTAACCCAGTTTCTTAGAAACATAGTCAATTGCAGATTGAACAGTTGTGATTTCGTTAGAATCTTCATCAGGAATCGTGATGTCGAAATCATTTTCGAAAGACATAACCAGTTCAACTAGATCTAGAGAATCTGCACCTAAGTCATCCATGAAAGACGCTTCGTTTTTAATCTCTTCGATTTTGATACCAAGTTGTTCTGCAACTGCTTGCTTAACACGTTGTTCGATATCGCTCACAGGAATTCTCCTCATTGCTTGTGGCGTTTTTAATGCCGTTAGTTTAATTGAATCTAAAAAATTTGGAAAGTTTATACTTGAGCTTAGCTCATGTATAAGCCCCCATTTACATGCATAACTGTACCAGTAATGTAACTGGCTTTGTCTGAAGCCAGGAAACTTACAGCATTTGCGATATCTTGTGGGTCACCCAAACGGTTTAACGCCACTTGCTCAGTCATTTTTTTACGAATTTCTTCGCTTAACTGTTCCGTCATTTCAGTTGCAATAAAGCCTGGTGCGACCGAGTTAACCGTAATCTGACGGCTACCCATTTCTTTGGCCAAACTACGACTGAAGGCTTCAATTCCGGCTTTGGCAGCAGAATAGTTGGCCTGCCCCGGGTTGGCAAAGTGTGCCACCACAGAGCTGATGTTGATGATGCGTCCGAAACGTGCCTTGGTCATGCCTTTCAGCACACGTTTAGACAGACGGTAAACGGCTTTCAGGTGAATATTTAAAATATCATCCCAGTCATCTTCAGACATGCGAAGCAATAAGTTATCTTTGGTAATACCGGCATTATTAACCAACGCCAGCACTGGACCATAGTTCTGTTCGATCTCCGTCACCAGTGCATCAATCGCAGCACCATCACGTACATCTAAAACTTTGCCCACACCATTTTCAGCAAACTGTGCAGATAATTTTTCAGCGCCCGCTTCAGAGGTCGCAGTACCCACGACAAAATAACCATCCTGAATCAACTGTTGTGCGATCGCAGCACCAATACCACGACTTGCACCTGTTACCAAGGCAACTTTCGGTTCCTGTGTCATGCAATTTTCCCTTCTGCCGTCAATACGGTGTTCAATGCATCTTCCAGACGAGATTTGCTATCCAGTGGAAGTGCTTTTTCGATATTCGGTAGGCGTTTCGCCAAGTTACTCAATACATTACCCGGACCACATTCAACGATGTACTGAATGCCTTCATCTTGAAGGAATTGCAGGGTTTTGGTCCATTGTACTGATTCATAAAGTTGCGCTGTTAAGGCCTGACGCAATGCAGGGACATCAGCCGCAGCTTCAGCGCCTACATTTTGTAATACAGGAATGCATGGCAGCTCAATGGCGGTTTGTTCCAATGCAGGCGCAAACTGTTCTGCCGCAGGTTTCATCAGTGAACAATGCGATGGAACCGATACCGGCAATGCAATCGCCTTAGCGCTATTTTCTTTGGCCAGTGCCATCACTGCTTCAACGCGATCTTTATTGCCTGCAACCACAACCTGCCCTTGGGCATTGTAGTTTGCCGCTTCAACAGAACCTTCACCTGCTGCAGTTGCCTGTGCACACAGCTCAATCACTTTGGCATCATCCAGACCTAAAATAGCAGCCATTGCACCGACACCCTGAGGTACAGCCGTCTGCATCAGTTTACCGCGCAGGTTGACCAGTTTGACTGCATCACCCAGGCTTAGGCTACCCGCTGCCACCAGCGCGCTGTACTCACCCAGTGAATGGCCTGCCAGATATTTCGGTGCCACACCACCAGATTCCAGCCACACGCGCCACAAGGCAATACTTGCAGTCAGCAATACCGGCTGGGTAAATTCAGTTTGATTTAAGTTTTCGCCAGTTTGCGCAATCTGCCACAAATCGAAGCCGACAGCTTCAGAGGCTTCTGCAAATGTCTCGCGAATAGCAGAAAACTGCTCTGCAAGTTCAGCCAGCATGCCGGCTTTTTGTGAGCCTTGACCTGGAAATACAAATGCAGTTTTCGTTGCTTGTGCTGCTTGTTCGAGTTGTGTCGCAGACATAATAAAATCCTTTCATTCAAGAGGTGTCATCTTCAGTTGTAGCAAGAAGACTGGCCAATAAAGCCACCTAAATCATTGTGGAGCGCAATTTAGCATGTAATTTTGCTGGCGGTAATTGCCAAATACAACAAAAAACCGATGCAAGCAAAAATCAAGGACAAAAAAAAGGGAGCTAAATGCTCCCATTTTTTCTACTAAGCTTGACGCTTAATACATCATCAATTATTCAGCAGATGCTTTAGCGAATAATTGACGACCACGGTAGATACCATCTTTAGATACGTGGTGACGACGGTGAGTCTCGCCAGTAGCTTGGTCTACAGTTAATGCATTCTCGGTTAAAGCGTCATGTGAACGGCGCATGTCACGGCGAGAGCGACTTTTACGGTTTTGCTGAACGGCCATGATGGCTCCTTACAAAGATCGAAAAAATGGATCAGAACAAATTCGATTGTCTTATACACAAGAGTATAACACAAAAATTAGTTAAGTTTACCCTTCAGAGCTGCCAAAACATCAAACGGATTATCTCGTTTTTCTTCGACAACTTCTTCTATGGCAGGCTGATGCTTATGTTCGCAAAACTCATGTTTAGGCGACAACGGCACCAACAATAACAGTTCATCTTCTATCAGCGCGAGCAAATCAGCGGTCGCAGGTGCATCATAGTCACCTTTGGTCGTTGCTTCACTTTCACCTAGGACGATGAAATCAGCATCCTCATCCAAGCGCTCTATCAGTGACTCATCATCCACAAGTGCCAAATGGAACGATGAAACCAGTTCAATCTCTACAGTTTCCAGACAACGCTGGCATTCCATAGGAACTTTTGTTTCAACGTGACCATCTAGCCATGCAATACGATGATAGGCATCCATTGATAGCTTACAGTCTATGTTAATCAATTGATCATCAATTGATCCAACAGCTTCACGAGCGATACGAACAAAGCGGGATAAAGGCAGTTGACCTGACCATTTAAAGCCCTGTTCAGCCCATTTAAACGGCTCAATCTGTGCCGGAAAGGTATTTGCTGACATAATTAAGGCGGCAATTCTACAAATTCATCAGTACTCTGTCAAAGATTAAGATACAATTTTGTACTTATTTCGACAGACCATTTGGGTAACTCAAGTCATGCATCTGTTGCAGCCGCAAACAGAAGTGAATGTTTCATCACTCGTTAGCACAATTCCAAGCCTTGATTCTGACAGTTCAACACAACAAGTGCAACTCTCGCCATGGACGAATTTATCGTCAGAAGCGCAGCAGGTGGACTGGCTCATCTTACACTTTAATCACTGGTTTTCCCATTTAAATGTGACTTTAGTCCGTGGCGAATTTGAACCTGAATATTTTCCTGCCGATGCCGATACTCCTGCCCGGATTCAGTTTGCACATGGATTCTTTAATAGTGCCTTGCATGAAATCAGCCATTGGACAATTGCCGGGGATAAACGCCGGGAACTTCCGGATCTTGGTTACTGGTATGCCCCGGATGGGCGTACAGCCGAACAACAAGCGCTGTTTGAACAGGTAGAAATTAAACCGCAGGCAATCGAGTGGATGTTTGCCCAGGCCTTTGGGCGTAAATTCCGGGTATCGCTGGATAACCTGACTGGTGACGGCGGTGACGGAACCCGCTTTAAAGATCATGTCTATGCACAAGTGCAGGCTTATTTTCGTGGTGAGGCAAAATTGCCACGGGATGCACAACGCTTTATTCAATGTATCTGTGCCTGTAGCAGAGGTGGCAAAAGTTTACAATCTGATGAATTTATACGTGAAATGCTTGATTAAATTACACAAATCTACCTTTTTGGTGATTGCCAGACGCTGCCTGAGCGCCACATAATAAGCCATCAGCCCAAGCTTGGAGTAGCCTCTATGCTGCATTTACGCGTACACCCCGATAACCCGCAACCGCGCTTAATCAGTCAGGCGGTAGAACGAATCCGTGCTGGCGATGTGGTGGTCTATCCCACGGATGCTGCCTATGCGATTGGTTGCCAGATTGGGAATAAAAGTGCCATGGAACGCATTGCGCAGATTCGCGGACTTGGCCCAAAACATCAATATGCAATTTTGTGCTGTGATTTATCCGATATTGCCACCTATGCCAAAGTGGACAATGCCATGTATCGCTTACTCAAAAACAATACACCAGCAGTCACCACTTTTATTTTACCGGCCACCAGTGAAGTGCCGAAACGCTTGATGCATCCCAAAAAGAAAACCATTGGCCTGCGCATTCCGAGCAATCCGGTGTGTCAGATGCTGCTCAAAGAACTGGGTGAGCCTCTCTTGACCTCTACCCTGATTTTGCCGGACCAGACCGATCCGCTGGATGATCCTTTTGAGATTGAAATGCAATTGGGCAAACGCATTGATGTGTTTATCGATAGCGGTTTAGGTACATTAAGCACCACCTCGATTATTGATTTATCTGGTGATCATCCAGAAATTATTCGTCGTGGCGTGGGTGATGTCAGCGCATTTGAATAAAGAATGCCATCTTATTTCCAGCCGACTGCAGGAGTCAGTCTATGGATTTATTTTATATCCTTCTGAATCAGCATGAATTCTCTGCCCAATATTGTATCTATGCAGAACTGCCTTGGACACTTCAATCCAGGGCCATCATGATCGAAGCATATCCTTCGCCCAGTCCCACTCTAAACATTGATGCTACTGAATATCAGTTTTTCATGAATTTGGCTTTGCTTCGACAGCTATTACAGATCTATTCAAGCCAGAACCTATGCCTGGCAGAGACTTGCCAACGTATGATTGAGTTTGCACTGAGTGAATATCCTTCCTCACCGCGCTGAAGTTCTTAGCACTCAGATAGGTATTAATCATATCGCAGGATACTAAAACATGGATATGGTCATAGCTTCCACCCGTAACACATTGACTCTTTGCCCCGCTTATCTGGCTGTTTTTTTTGGGGCCTTCTTTTAAATTGCAAATAAATTCCATTATTTTTTCAAGTTTTTATGCCTTTGACTCCTTATTTAATTTATTTAGAGTTACTTTTCCAGTACAATGACGGCACTTAATTCTATGCTTTTTCTTTCGATGAGATACCGAAGATCAAGCCTTTGCATGCCTTTGAAAATTCGCGTGGCCTATAATTGTAATGACTCAAATTATCCATAACACAATGGAATCTGCTCCGCACATTCGGGTTCTGGATGAATGGCAGGATACTATTCCAGAGGATCTGTATATTCCTCCCGCCGCATTTGAAATCTTGTTAGAACATTTTGAAGGCCCACTCGACTTTTTAATTTACCTGATTCAAAAAAACGGTTTTGACCTGTTGCAAGTCGATATCGCGCCGATTGCAGCGCAATATTTATCCTATATGGATGCAATGAAATCCCTGAATATTGAGCTGACCGCAGATTATATGGTGATGGCTGCTTTATTGGCAGATCTCAAATCGCGTCTGTTATTGCCTAAACCGAAAAGCCTGTCTGCGATTGAGCAAGATCCAAAACAAGAACTGATCGACCGTTTAGAAAATTATTTAAGAATTAAACGGGCAGCAGAACGTCTGGGGCAAATGCCTATTCTGGAGCGTGATACATTCCTGACCCATGTCAGTCTGGGCGACGTTCAGCAGAATAATGAAGGCTATTCGATCGATTTACTGCGTGATGCCTTGTTGTGTATTTTTAACCGTCCTGAACCGGTGATTCATCAGGTGCAACAGGAACCGGTACTGCTCGAAGAACGGATTGCCTATATTGAAAGCTGTCTGGAATCTGGCGAAGTCTTATCTTTTGCCGATTTACTCAAACCGAGTCAGGGACGCATGGGGATGGTGGTGACCTTTATGGCAGTGCTGGAGCTGACCCGGCAACAAAAAATTCAGATTATTGCTACAGGTATTGAAGCCCCGCTCGCAGTTCAAGGAGCCAGTCAATGACACTAGAGCCAAATACGCTGTTTTCTGCAGAAGATCATCTGCATGAGGTGTTGATGCAGCTTGAGGCGATTATTTTCGCCAGCGACTCTGCGGTTTCATTGGCGCGTCTGAAAGAGGCTTTTCAGGATCGCTATAGCAAACAGGAATTACGTCAGTATTTACAACAACTTTCCATGTTAATGCATGGCCGTTCGATTGAACTGATTGAAACAGCACAAGGTTATCGTTTTCAAGTGCGTGCAAAATATCGTAATATTATTGCACAGACCTGGCCTGAGCGACCAACTCGCTTGTCGCCGGCCTTACTTGAAACACTTGCAGTGATTGCTTATCACCAGCCGGTGACCCGAGCCGATATTGAACAAATTCGTGGTGTGACGAATAACAGTCAGATTTTGCGTACGCTGTTTGACTGGAACTGGATTAAAGAATCCGGATTTCGTGAACTCCCTGGAAGACCTGCGTTGTTAATGACAACGCCACAATTTTTAAATGCGTTTGGCTTGAATTCTTTAGGCCAATTGCCTCCCCTGCAGGATGCCAAGGAAGCTTTTATGGCCCTCGATGCAAATGCACCGAAGTCATAAATAGGTGAACTGTTGATAATTATTTCTAAGGTTATGCTGTCATGAGTGAAAAATTGCAAAAGGTGCTTGCACGCGTTGGTTTGGGTTCTCGCCGTTATATGGAAGAAGTCATTGCCGCGGGTCGTGTAAGCGTCAATGGGCAAATTGCCCAAGTGGGTGAACGAATCGAACCAGGTGATGAGCTTCGCATCGATGGTCGTAAAGTTGCATTTCAGATTGAAGACGAAATTCGTCGTCGTGTGATTATCTATTATAAGCCTGAAGGCGAAATCTGCTCACGTAGCGATCCTGAAAACCGCCCAACCGTGTTTGAACAGTTGCCTGCGATTCCGGGCGATCGCTGGGTAATGGTCGGCCGTCTGGATATTAACTCGACCGGTCTGTTACTGTTCACCAATGATGGCGAACTTGCCAACCGCTTGATGCACCCATCGAATGAAATTGAACGTGAATACGCAGTTCGTGTCATGGGTGAGGTGACACCACAAATCAAAAACACCATGCTTAAAGGCGTGGTATTAGATGACGGCCCAGCGAAATTCGAATCGTTCTCTGAACTCGGCGGTGATGGTATTAACCGTTGGTTCCAGGTCGTAGTAAAAGAAGGTCGTAACCGCGAAGTACGTCGTATCTTTGAATCACAAGGTCTGAAAGTAAGCCGTCTGCTGCGTACCCGCTACGGTACTGTGATTCTGCCACGCGAACTGCGTACCGGTCGCTGGATTGAACTGGATAAAAACGATATCGACAACCTGACCAAAGCTGTGGAACTGAAACCACGTCAAGGTACAGGCCTGTTTGGTATGGCAAAACGTCGTAACGAGCGTATGCAGGATAAACCGATGGCTGCACGCCGTGGCGGTTTCTTGCGTCAGCAACGTCGTGACAGTGATGAACAACAACCACAGAATAACCCTGGCCGCGAGCGTCGTGATGACAATGCTTATGGTCGTCGTGACAGAAATGAAAACCAAAATGGTACGCAGTTCGTACGTCGTGACAACCGTGATGGCAATACTCAATTTCCTCGCCGCGAAACTCGTCCAGATCAAGCTTTTGGTCGCCGCGAAGAGCGTGATGAAAATGCGCCGCGTCGTCCATACGGTGTCAACAAAGGCTTTAAAAAGTTTTAATTAAGATAAATAAAAAAAGTCAGGCAATTGCCTGACTTTTTTATGCCTTATGTATCAGTCACTTTGTGGAATCCCTTGCGGAATGGCACTGAGTAAACGCTTGGTATATTCATGTTGTGGTGACTGATACAATTCATCTGAATTGGCAATTTCCACCAGTTCCCCATGATTCATCACCATGATCTGATCTGAAATATACTTCACCACCGATAAATCATGTGAAATGAAAATATAACTGAGTCCAAATTCATCCTGCAAATCTTGCAGTAAATTCAAGACCTGTGCCTGTACCGATACATCCAGCGCCGAGACCGACTCATCACAGATCAAAATTTCAGGCTTCAAAGTCAGGCAACGTGCAATTGCAATACGCTGGCGCTGACCACCGGAAAATTCATGCGGATAGCGATAAAAAGCCTGGGCAGGCAAACTGACCCGCTCCAGCAGGTCCAAAGCCATTTGCTTGCGTTCTGCATCATCCTGACCAATTTTATGAATCTGCATCGGTTCCATCAGGATTTGCCCCACGGTAAAACGCGGATTTAAAGAGGCATAAGGATTCTGGAAAATGATCTGGATTTTACGTTGATACTGGTTAAATTCCTTTTCAGACATGGCCAAAATGTCCCGCCCCTGAAATAGCGCTTTACCGCCTGTTGCCTGTTGCAAACGCATCAATAGCAAGCCAATGGTGGTTTTGCCCGAACCGGATTCTCCGACCAGCCCCAAGGTTTTACCTTTGGCCAGCTGAAAAGAAACCCCTTTCACCGCCTGAAATTCATCTTTGCCAAACAGACCTTTGCGGCTATAAAAAGATTTTTTCAGATCACGTACATCCAGAATAATTTCTTCTCCGCCCTTGAGTCCGCGTGAGCGTTGCGGAAGTTGAGTATTCAGGTGGATATCGTCCAGCCAGGTTGAACCATCCTGTTTCATAAAATCACTGATCATCGGCAAACGTAACGGACGTTGCGACAATTGTGGACGGCAATGCAATAAAGCCCGGGTATACATATCCTGAGGTCGATCCAGTACGTCCTGAACCAAACCCTGTTCACGAATTTCCCCATGTCGCATCACAATCACCTGATCGGCAATTTCCCCCACCAAAGCCAGATCATGAGTAATGAACAGCATCGACATCTGACGGCGCTGACGCAGAGATTCCAGCAAGTCCAGAATCTGCTTTTGAATGGTGACATCCAGGGCAGTGGTCGGTTCATCCGCAATTAACAGCTTGGGTTCACAGGCAATGGCCATGGCAATCATGACCCGCTGCTGCTGCCCCCCCGAAAGCTGTCCCGGATAGGCATCGATTTTAGTTTCAGGTGCAGGAATACCCACTTCTTTGAGCAGTTCTAAAGTACGTTGCCGCGCCTGTTTTTTATTCATACCCAAATGGAGTTGCAGGATTTCTGCAATCTGCATGCCTACCGTAAATACCGGATTGAGCGAGGACATCGGCTCCTGAAAAATCATGGCAATGTCTTTACCACACATCTGGCGCATGTCACGGGTTTTGAGCTTAAGCAGATTTTTCCCTTCAAAGATAATCCGGCTGTCTTCGGAAATACGCGCGCTTTCCGTCGGGAGCAAGCCCATGGTCGCCAGTGAAGTAACCGACTTGCCACTTCCCGATTCTCCCACCAATGCCACCGTAGTATTGGCCGGAATTTCAAAAGAAACCCCTTTTACGGTTTCGATATATTGTTTATTTTCACCTTTAAAACTGACACGCAGATTTTCCACGCGAAGTAACGCAGGTGCTGTACTTGGATTGATTTCAGACATGGTTGCGCTCCTATTTCAGTTTCGGATCTAATGCATCACGGAGTGCATCGGTAAACATCGAGAAAGCCGTCACCAGTATTGCCATGGCAATCGAGGCTGCGGCCAGTTGCCACCATTTTCCTAAAATCAGCTCACTTTGCGCTTCATTCAGCATACTTCCCCAAGACACTACTCCGATTGGCACGCCAAAACCAAGGAAGCTGAGAATCACTTCAGATTTGATAAAAGCCACCACCAGAATGGACATTTGTACCAAGGCAATATGACTGACATTCGGAAAAATATGTACAAACATACGCCGTAAATTACTCACCCCAATCGCCTTGGCAGCCAGTACATATTCACGCGCCGTATGTTTCATGTACTCGGCACGAACCAGACGAAAAACCCCAGTCCAGCCGGTCAGACCTAAAATCAGGATGATTGATAAAATCCCTTTCTGTTGCAACACCGCAGCAATTGCCAGAACCAGCAGTAAATAAGGAATTGAAGTAAAGACATTATAAAACCAGTTGAGGAGATCATCGACCCAGCCACCAAAATAACCGGCAAGTGCACCAAGTACGGTGCCAATGATCACAGCGACCAAAGCCGCAACCAGTCCGACCAGAATCGAGGTTTCCGCACCTTTAATGGTTTTCTGTAAAACATCCTGTCCCCATTTATCCGCACCAAAGATCAGACTCTGTTTTAATTCGCTGTCCTGATCCATCAGCTGACCACCGAGCTGCTGGTTAATGACGCGCATGTCTTCTGCCAGCGGATCTGTTACACCATAATAATCAATGCTGCCCCCCATCCTTTGCTCAGCAGCAATTTCAGCATTGAGTTCTGCAATCACCTCTTTTAAAGGATCGACTGGATTGACCGGTAAAACGACCAATTCTGCTTCCTGTTCTTCACCGGAAACAGCCGGCATAGGCGCTGCACTGATAAAACTTGGCGGTGCATAACTGACCGCCACTTCTTTATTCCAGTCCTTGGCAATAAAACCGCTCATGGAAAGCAAAAGTAGCAGCAGATAAAACAGCACCACCAATAAGGAGAACATGGCAATCCGGTCACGTTTCAAACGGCGCATGGCCAGTTGCCATAATCCTGTCGAAGTAGACTCAGGCACGGCTTGAGCGTGTTGCTCTTTTTTAAATATCGCACTCAGCATAATTCACCTACTTCAACTGTACGCGTGGATCGACCCATTTATAGATCAGATCGGCAATCAGGTTGAATATCATGGTCGCAGCGGCAACATAGACCGTAATCGCTTTAATCACCGGGAAATCCGAACGCTCTACGGCAATAATCACTTCACGACCAATCCCCGGAATACCGAAAAAACGCTCAATCAGGAAAGCACCGATCAGCAGTGCTGGAAGCCCCGCCATCACATCGGTAATAATCGGAATCGAGGCATTGCGTAGCACATGCACGCCCAGAATCCGGCTCTCGCCCAGACCTTTGGCCCGTGCAGTACGCACATAGTCCTGATTGACTTCATCCAGTACGAAACTGCGGTACAGACGTAAGGTCGGGGCAATACTCACCACCAGCATAATCAGTACAGGCAACAAGGCGTATTTGAAAAGATTGTCAGCGAAATTATCACTCCAGCCCTGCACCGGAAACCAGCTCAGCTCATAAGCGAGGAAGTACTGAAACACAATGATATAGACAAGAATACTGATCGACATACCGATGGTACACAGCATCATGATCATGCGATCGGTCAGACTGCCGCGAACTGACGCCACACCCAAGGCTAAAATGATGGAAATAATGGTTTGCAAAATGGTCAGTGGAATCAGAATGGTCAGTGAGGGTCCCAGACGCGTACTAATAATTTGCGCCACCGACTCGCCGGTACTCCAGCTCACCCCATAATCGAAGGTTAAAATCTGCTTGGTGAAAATCCACAGTTGCACATAATACGGTTGATCCACGCCAAGCTGTTGCCGGATGTTTTCAATCTGTTCTGCATTGGCCATTTTACCGGCGAGGATATAGGCAGGATCGCCCCCCACCCAGTTAAACAGCAGGAAGATCAGCAAAATCACCCCGAGCATGGTGGGGATCATTTGCCAGAGCCGTCGAATAATATATGCCAGCATCGCTTGCCTTCCTTAATTTTTTCCAGAGATTTCATTAAAGAAAGCTTTGCTGTCTGGATCACGACCCAGAAAGTCTTTCACCATCTGCTCGCCATGTTTTTGTCCGCCTTGCGCCAAGACCGTATTGCGATAATGCGCACCGACTTTTTTATCCATCAACTGATCGCCAAAGGCAGAGAGCATATCTAGCGCAATCACCTCGGACCACATATAGCTGTAATAACCTGCCTGATAGCCGCCCATCACATGCCCGAACTGTCCCGGGAACTGCTGACCGGGTACATAACCCAAGGCAGTTTTGCTTTCCATCTCTTGCCATAATTTTAATGGGTCGGTCTTGAGGGCATCTTTACTGTGTAAGGCCATATCGTACTGCGCATATAAAGTCTGACGCGCATAATGCAGACCGCGACCATAGTTTTTTACGTCTTTGAGACGCTCAGTCATGGCAGCATCGACACGTGGACAAGCCGGTTCACAATAATCGGCCACTTTTGATAAGGTTTCCAGACGGCGTGCCCACTCTTCATACATCTGTGAAGGTGCTTCCACCAAGTCACGCTCTACCGATGTACCAGACTGTTCGGAATAGCGGGTTTTCGATAAAATCCCGTGTAAGGCATGCCCCATTTCATGCACAAAGGTTTCCAGCTCGTTGCTGTTCAAACCTTTGCGGTTGAAGTTGGTGACCAGTACCGACACCGGACGACGCTGATTCAGGGTACTGCCACCATAGGCGCCCCAGACGGCCGCGTGTCCATATTTACCTTCACGCGGGTATTTATCGACATATAATCCGCCCAAGAATTCACCTGAGGCAGTGTCATGTACCGCATAATATTCCACTTCATTGTGCCAGGCCTTGACTTTCATCGGCCTGAAATCAATCCCGTACAGTTCTGATGACACAGCAAATAACCATTTTTGTGCCGCTTCGGTCGGGAAGTAATCGCGCAGTTTTTCCTGATCGACCTTATATTTGGCCTGACGCAGTTTTTCACTCCAATAGCCCTGATTCCAGCGAGTAATATCTGCTTTCTCTCGTGGAACTTTTAAGGTCTCGGCTTTGAACTGGCGTAACTCCTCTACATCTTGCTTCTCTAAAGGTGCGACTTTGCTATATACATCCTCTAGAAAAGAATTCACCGCTTCAGGGGTTTTTGCCATACGAAATTCAAGGGCTGAATGTGCATAGCTTTCTTTATCAAAAAGTTGGGCCATCTCATAACGCAGATCAATGGCTTTTTTCATAAATTGCAGGTTTTGCTCTGTCCCACGGCGGGTATAAGCCATCTGATAACGTTTACGCGCTTCATCACTTTCTGCCAGCTCCATGAATGGCTGGTATTCCGGATAATCAAAGCCAAGCAGATAATTGCCTTTTTCATTTTTCTTTAACCCCGCCATATAGCTGGCTGGCAGACCTTTCATTTCTGCTGGGGTAAATTCGACTTTATGCGGATTATCACGTACATTTTTGGCGAAATCCTGAGACAGCTTGGTCGATTCTTCGATGATATCTTTCAGGCGCTTTTGTTTTTCTGCACTGAGTTGTACCCCTGTTTTTTCAAACTGCTCCAGAATATCTTGCAAGAATTTTTGATCAATCGGATCACTGGCTTTCAGTTTCTTGAACTGGGCATACAGTTTCGGATTCTGGTACAGCGTGGTCTGGTACTTGCTGATTTTTAGCTCACAGTCATCTGCTGCCTGACGCAATGCAGGGTCTGGATCGACATTACTATACAATCCGACTGCTGCACCAAAATCCCGGGCTTTGGCATGTAATTCATCCCATTCAGCCAGATAAGGCCCTGCCTTGGCCTTATTTTTAATTTTCTGATTTTCAAATATCTGAATATCTTTTTGCATGCTGGCCAGATTGGCATCACATAAAGATGGAATCTCTGCTGCCTTAAATAATGGCAGTAGCTGCGCTTGAGTCTGTGCCGCTACCCCCTGATACCCCCCCATTATGACTAAACATAAGCTACTTAATTTTAAAGACTTCGATTTCATATTTATCTCCAGATTTTTCTTACTTTTTGCTATCAATATCGATGTACATCCACTCTGAAGACAGAATCGGATGGTTTTTATAACCAATGACCCGAGGTTGCGACAAGACATTACGATAGGTGCTATATAGCATCAGTACCGGCATATTCACTTCCAGAATCCGGGACATTTTGCGATAGATTGCATCACGTTCAGGACTGGCTGGCATGCTTTGGGTTTGCTCATACAGGCGGTCAAATTCAGGATGTTTGAAGCAGGCATTGTTGGTGACATTGACATTTTTGCCATAAAAAAGCTGCATGAAGTTGTCGGCATCCGGATAGTCAGCAATCCAGGCCGAGCTTTTAAACATGGTCTTACACTGTTTTTCCAGCTTGATCGCCTCGGCAAATGGCATGGCTTTGCTGACCATCTTGATCTGAATATTGTCCAGGGCTTTTTTCCAGAATTCTGCCTGTTGCTGACCACGACTGGTATTACCGACAATCAGTTCAATCTCTAAAGGCTTACCATCGGGTTGTCTGCGCCAACCATCGGCCCCGACTTTGTATTGATAACGGTCAAGCAGCATATTGGCCGCCTTGACCGAATAGGGAATACTGCTTTTATAATCCGGCGAATAACCAACCACTCCGGGTGGTACCGGCATCTGTAACTTATTGGCATCGCCCTTGAGCAAGACACTGATCATATTGTCGGTAGAGTAAGCCATGGCCATGGCACGACGTAGCGCAATTTTTTCCTTGCTGAACCCACCGACCACAGGATTCTGCATATTCCAGTAATGGTAGCCAATCAGCGGATCGGTAATCCTAGATAACTGAACCCCTTTTTGTTTTAAGGAGGGTTTGAGTAGCCCATTTTCAAGCGCCTGAACCACCATGTCGCCGTCGATTTCAGTCATGTCCAGTTCATTTTTATTAAAGGCCAACCAGCGTGACTGGGCTTCTTCAATGACCCGGATATCAATCGTGCCAATTTGCGGCATTTTTTTGCCTTGCAATGCATCCACAATGGGCTGGTCTTCGCTGCTACTGGCTTTAAAATTCCAGACAAAACTCCGGTAGTTCGGACTGGCTTTTAAAATAATGCGTGAACCCGGAGTCCAGCGTGACAATAAATAAGGGCCTGTACCGACTGGTTTGTCCATCGCAAAGCCTGCTTTATTACGGTACTTTTCAATAACTTCACGGGCAACTGCAGCTGCTGGGCCATGTGCCAGTAACATCGGAAAGTTTTGATCCGGTTGGGTCAGTTTCAGAATCAGGGTATAACGGTCTGGCGTTTGAATGCCTTCAAAGGGGTTTTCATAGACTTTGCCATTCTTTTTGCCTAAGGCGACCCATGCTTCCAGCCCTTTAATCCGGCCATCCAGCAACCAGCTATTTGGTGAATGCAAGTTGGGATCGATCAGACGTTTTAATGAATAGGCATAATCATAAGCCGTCAGTTCACGTTTCTGACCTTTAAAAACGGGATCATCGGCGAAGTAAATGCCTTTTTTGATTTTGATGGTATAGGTGAGACCATCTGCACTGACTTCTGGCATGGCAACCGCGGTATTAGGAATCAGCTTGGCTGGGGTTGCCAGATAGTCATAGCTAAACAGGTTTTCAAAAATCGCGCTATTAACCCGGGCTGAATAGGCATCGTGCGTTGCGGCGGGATCAAATCCGGTTTCTGCCACCGGAAAAACATCCCGAATCACCTTGTTAGGATCTGCAGGATTAATGGCCCATGCAGAAACGATCCCCGAGCAGAGCAAACTTCCCAGCAGAACACTACCCGTCAGTTGCTTGAATTGCTTTGATAAATTTCCCTTCATCATACTCTTCATCTAAATAGGTTTATTTTTTGACTGGTTCAATATCGAGATATTGCCAAACGGAGTTCATGATTGGATGTGCCTTAAAGCCTTGAACCTGAGGATGGATCAGCCAGTTACGCACCCGGGTATTGTGTAAAATCCAGGGATTATCGGCTTCGATTTGCCGGTTCATTTTTTCATAATAGGGCGTACGCTGATCTGGTGGCAGCTTCATGGCAGCCTGATACAGAGCATCATAGGCTTTTGAGGTATAGCAGCTCAGGTTGCCCTGCTGTGCATTTGGGCCATATAAGAGTTGAGCAAAATTTTCACCCTCCGGATAATCTGCAATCCAGGCACCGCCCCACAGCATATGTTTACATTGCGTGGCTTCTTTCAGGTTGTCGGCGAAATTGCTGATTTTAAATTCAATACGTAGACCAACTGCATCCAGATTTTTTTTCCATAATTCCGCTGCAATCACTGAAGAGCTGGAACTGGTCGAGTTCATTTTCAGTGTCAAAGGTTTGCCATCAGGCAAAGTCCGATAGCCATCTGCACCTTTTTTATAACCGAAACGGTCGAGCAGCTTATTGGCCAAAAGCGGATTATAGGCAATGCTATTTTTATAAGCTGGATTATGCCCATTCACGCCTTCGGGAATGGTCATTTCAGCTTTATCTGCATGTCCCTTATACAGCTGTTTAATGGCTTCATTCTGGTTATAAGACAAGGCGATTGCCCGACGCAGAGCGATTTTTTCTAGTGAATTTCCACCGACCACAGGATCGCGCATATTCATGATGGTATAAGTGATTTCTGCGTCTTTATTTGGATAATGTAAAATGCCTTTTTGCTTGTATTCGTTTTTGAGCTGTTTATTGACCAGGGCCTGTTCGGCACCGCTTGCAGTGAGCCGGTCATAATCCAGTTGACCCGATTTCAGCGCCAGCCAGCGCGATTGTTCTTCTTCAATAATACTGACCTTGACCATCCCAATTTGCGGCATTTTTTTGCCGCTCATTTCTTTCACCAGACGTTGATCCCAGGCCGTATTTTCACCCTTAAAATTCCAACTAAATCCCCGGTAATCTGGATTGGCCTTTAATTCAATCCGGCTACGCGGCACATATTTATGCAATTGATAGGGCCCTGTCCCGACTGGATGCTGACCTGCACGCGCGCCATAATGCTCAATGACTTCTCTGGCGGTACCGCTAAAAGTGACATAGGCCATGATATAAGGGAAATTAAAGTCGGAACGCGTGAGCGTGATTTGCAAGGTATATTGATCAAGTGCCTTTAGTCCTGCAATTGGCGCATCGTAATTAAATTGACCAGAACTTTTGGCTTGCTGAATGGCAGCATCTGCACCGAGAATTTTGCCCTCAATAAACGAAAAGGTCGGCGAATGATTTTTAGGATCCATGACCCGCTTCATGGAGTAAATATAGTCCTCGACAACCAGTTCACGTTTTTTGCCCTTAAATGCCGGATCAGCACTAAAGTAAATTCCAGGCTTAATCTTGAAGGTATAGACTTTGCCCTCCTGCTCGATCTTGGGTAAGGCTTCCGCAGTGTTCGGGGTTAAAGTGGCGGGTCGTGCCAGATAGTCGTAGCGTAATAAGGGTTCAAAAATCGCTTCGGCAATACTGCCACTATAAAAATTATAGGTCTTGACCATATCAAAACCGTCATCAGGCGCTTCAAATGCAATATTTAAAACTTTATCTGACTGCGCAGGCGATTTTGCCAAGACCGCCTCCCCCGATCCGATGGTCAGTGCTAAAACGGTCATCTTTAACATTGCTGATTTCAAAGTCATACCTATTTTTGTTTATTTAAGCTATTAAAATGAATAAGTTTTTATATGTATCTATCACTTTTTATCTGCTTCATGTTTTTTATTTTTCAACATTCAGCCTATATGATGAACCTAATCTTTCAAAGCTAAGCTAATTTCATGCCACTCTAGGCTTTAAGTAATAATTAAGTTCTTTGTACATCAAAAAACATATTTTTATTAATTATTTAAAATAATATTCATTTATAAAATCACTCAGATACAATTCGGAGTATTTGTTGCATTAATCCTACAATGACTTTCAATTTATTGCACAGAAATAATTCACTAGTGAGTCATTTTATAGCATTCCTGCGGTACAGCACTTCTCGCTATAAATAAAATAAATCTATATTTTTTAATTATTAAGCTTATTACTATAAAAGTTTTAAATCATAGTCCTAAGCCGTATTACAAAGGCATTACAAAATTTTAAAATGCCAACCAGTTACCATATTTTTTACATAATACTTACTATTAAGCCATAAATACTGATTTTCAATATCATTTTTTCTTATTTATTCAAATACCTTTTATCTGCTTTCCCTGACGCATAAGTTCTTTCTTTCTAAACCGTTATAAATTAAATACTTCTTAATATTTTGAATATTTTTACAAGAATTACAGCTAAGTTGGCACTTGCTTTGCTTAAAAAGAATACAGCATTATCTTCACACAACAAGAAAGGTGAACTTTACGATGAAAATAAATAAACTAGTCGGATCTATGGGGACTCCAACGGTTGGCAAAACGATACTCAAGTTAAGTACGCTTACCTTAAGTATGATGTTTTTGTCTTTAGCACATGCAGCGGATGAAGCAGAAAACTCTGCGGCACAACCGACCAAAGTTCAGAAAGTGACAGTGACGGGGTCGTCGATTAAAGGGGTTGCAGCACAAAGCGCATCACCAATTACTGTACTTAAAGTTGAAGATCTGGTGAACCAAGGGGTCACCACGGTTGAAGAAGCCATTAATAAAGTCAGTGCTAACCAAGCCGGCTTCGCTGTTTCACAAAATATCGGTAAAAGTAATACTTCGGGTTCAGCTGCCAACCTGCGTGGTATTGGTACCGATAAGACTCTAGTTTTATTAAATGGCCGTCGTTTAGCAAATAGCCCTTTCAGTACCTCTGAAGTTAACCTGAATATCATTCCACTGGCGATGGTTGACCGTATCGAGATCCTGCGTGATGGTGCTTCTGCGGTATATGGTGCAGATGCAATTGCCGGGGTAATTAACTTTATTATCAAAAAAGAATACCAAGGTTTTGGTATTTCGGGCGGACTGCAAGCACCGGAAGAAAAAAATGGCGACAAGTATGATGTTTCGATTTTCGGTGGTTATGGGGATTTGGACGAACAGGGATTTAACGTTTATGGTGTAATCGACTATCGTACTTCCGATATGATTATGGCCAAAGACCGTAAAGTCAGCCGTCGTGGTGGCTTGATTCCTGAACTCAACATGTCAATTGGTTCCGGTTCGGGCTTTCCTGCTAACTTGCAATCCTCAACTCTAGGCATAGTTAACCCTTATATTAATCAGAACTGTAATAATGCTCCAAATATGTTCATCTCAGGGAGTCGCTGCCTGTTAAATACTCAAGCACTCATTGGCATTACTCCAGATGAAGAAACCTTTTCTGCTTTAGCCAAAGGTACATTTAAACTCACCGATTCATTAAATGCCGTTGCTGAATATATTTATACCGAAAGTGAAGTGACCACTTCAATTGCCCCAGATGTATGGGCTGGAACCCTTTCTATTCCAGATACCAGCAAATACTACCCGGGCCAAGGTATTACGCCAGGCATTGCTGGTCTTACAGATACAAGAGTCCCACTTTTTTTACGTTCACAGTCAGGTAACCGCGTTTCTCAATCAGTGAATGAATCAAACCGGTTCTTTGCAGGAATCGAAGGTGAGGTTTTAGGCTGGGATGTAAATGGTGGCGTAACTTATGCCAAAAGTGAAGCAACTGACAATTTCGTCAGTGGTTATCTGAACCAGAGTCAGGTTCAGGCTGCGCTTAATGATGGCACCTTAAATCCATTTGGTCCTCAGGCAGCTGCAGATGCTGGAAAATGGTCGACCTTTGATGTAGCAGGCGCGACCAATATGGCTAGCTTGGATTCCACCACCTTAGATTTCACTGTCAGTCGCCCAATCTACGAACTACCTGCGGGTGAAGTTGGCTTTGCCTTGGGCGGAAGCTTTACCACTCAGGACTGGGAAGCCAAGGTCAATGCGGATCTGGTTCGACAGGTTCCAGGTAGTGGTATTGATCCGGACAAGCCTGCAAGTTCTGGTGACCGTGATATCACTGCAGTATTTACCGAATTTCACATTCCAATCTTGCCGAGCTTAGAAGCTCAACTTGCGGCGCGTTATGATGACTATAGTGACTTTGGTGACACTTTTAATCCAAAAGTATCTCTACGCTGGGAACCAATGAAAGAACTGATGTTCCGTAGCTCTTATAGCACCGGATTCCGTGCACCAAGTATGTGGGAAATTAACTCCTTACAAAGTGAAACCAATACCAGCACCAACTTTAATAACCCGCGTTTTTGTAATGCAGACGGCACACCGAACAACATCGAGTTTGCCGATCAGTGTGGTATGCAGTTCAAGCGTAAACAGGGTGGTAATCCGGACTTACAGCCGGAAGAGTCAACCTCTTTTACAGCCGGTTTCGTCTATGAACCGATCAAGAATCTGGTCTTCACTGCCGATTACTACAATATTGACATTGAAGGTCTAGTTAGCTCAGTTACACCTAATGATATTTTCAATGATCTTGATCGCTATGGCAACCTGATCGTTTATGCACCAGATGGCCGTATTCAGTATTTAAACACCACCTTACAAAATATGGGTGGCTTAAAAACTGAAGGGATTGACCTTAGCCTGAATTATTTAACCCCAATGACAGCGACCGGCCGCTTCGGTTTCGGCATTGATGGGACCTATGTCATCAAAATGGATGAGCAAGAAGAACCGGGTGGCTCATGGAAAGGTTTGGTGGGCATCTATGATGATCCTGCAGTCGTTCGCTGGAGACATATTGCCAATATTAACTGGTCTTATGAAAACTGGAAAATGAGACTAGAACAACAATATATCCGTGGTTATGAAGACTTTTCACAAGAACGTGATGTAAGTGCTTATACGCTTTATAACTTTGCAGGAACCTATAACGGATTCAAAAATCTGGAGCTAACTGCTGGTATCCGTAACATGTTTGATGCAGAACCACCTGCTTCTGATGCAACCAATAATGCCCAATACGGCTATGATCCTCGTCATGGTGACCCAATGGGCCGTACCTACTTCTTACGTGGTACCTATAAATTCTTTTAATTAATCTTTTCGCAAACACTGCTGCCAAGCGGTGTTTGCAGTTTTCCCCGTTTAATTTTAGTCGAACAAAAAAATAATGCTGCCTGTAACCAAAAACAATTTTCTCATCAGTGCACTATTTCCTGTTTGTCTTAAATTCTAGGAGTCATGATGGGCACAAAGTTTGAAGACTTAGAAAAAAACTCCGCCAAGAAACTGACGGGTATTGGGGTGGTGGTTTTTTTGCATATCCTGGTTGGCCTGGTACTCATGGCGGGTATGGCAAAAGACATTATTAAACCGGCCGAACAGCCGGTTGAGCTGATGATTATCCAGGATATTAAGCCACCTGAACCTGAACCACCAAAAGAAACCCCGCCAGAACCACCGAAAATAGTGGAAAAAGTGGCACAAGTGCCTGAGCTAAAACCGGTTGAAAAAGTGGTTCCTGTACAGAAAATACTTGCTACACCCACACAAGCAACGACTGTTGCAGTACCTACACCTGTTGCCGCCAGTCCTTCGCCAAGTCCCGTGGCAGCACCGGCTCCAGTCGTCGCAGCTGCTCCAGCACCAACTCCTCCACCCGCTGGTGTAACTCGCGGTGTGGCACAAGGTGAAGCAGGTTGTAAACGTCCTGACTATCCACGCGATGCACTCATGAATGAAGAACAAGGTGAAGTCCTGATCTCTGTCTATGTAAATACCGACGGTAAGGTCAAAGATGCCAAAGTAAAAAGTTCGAGCGGTAATCGCTCACTGGATCGTGCAGCATCTAAGGCATTCAGTTTATGTACCTTTAAGCCGGCCATGAAAAATGGTGAGCCGCAAGAATCTTGGTATGACATTCCCTATGAATTTGTCCTTGACTAACAGATACAACAGATAAAGAAAAAAATCAGGAGATCTATGATGAAAAAATCACTAAAACCTTTAAAAAATATGACTGCTGCTGGTGTGATTGCCATAAGCGCCTTATTACCTTTGCAAGCTGTTTTTGCAGAACAGTCCGCTACTCCAAATACGAGTGCAATCACTGAAACAACGGCTACAACACCCGCAACACCTACTCCGCCACCACTTCCGGCTGAACCCGTAGCCGAAGAGCCTGCGTATAATCCTTATGGTTTAGAAGCCATGTGGAAAGAAGGTGATATCGTGTCTAAAATCACCCTCTTTATTTTGGTTGTCATGTCGATCGGTACCTGGTACATCATGATCAGCAAATGCCTGCAACAAGGCAAAATACGCAAACAGGCCAAACAAGCTGAAAATACCTTCTGGGAATCTTCTTCTCTGGATAATGCGACCGAAAACCTCGACGAAGCCAGCGTCTACCGTTTTATTGCGGAAAAAGGCATCAATTCAACCAAAAATCATGGTGGTAATTTACTTGAGCGTATCGATTTCAATACCTGGGTCACCATTTCGATTTCGCGTGCAATCGACAAAATTCAGAACCATCTGAGTGGCGGTCTGGCCTTCCTTGCGACAGTCGGTTCGACTGCACCCTTTGTTGGCCTGTTTGGTACAGTTTGGGGGATCTACCATGCACTGACTGCCATTGGTGTTTCAGGTCAGGCATCAATCGATAAAGTTGCTGGCCCGGTAGGTGAAGCACTGATCATGACTGCAATCGGTCTGGCAGTCGCAGTACCGGCAGTACTCGGTTACAACTGGTTGACTCGCCGTAATAAAGCGGTCATGGAAGAAGTGCGTACTTTTGGTTCTGATTTGCACGCAGTATTACTCAGCGGTGAAATCACGACCAATAATTCTGTTAATCGTGACGTAAAGTAAGAGTGAGGCATCAGCCATGGGAATGATGGTCAATTCAAACGACAGCGATGATGAGGTAATTGGAACCATTAATACCACACCTCTGGTTGATATTATGCTGGTTCTGCTCATTATCTTCCTGATTACTGTGCCGGTCGCAATTCATACCGTCCCTGTCGATCTACCTGAAGAAAGAAATGTGCCCTATGAAACCAAGCCAGACAATGTTCAGCTGGCCGTCAATAAAACTGGAGATATTTTCTGGAACGAAATTTATATTGCAGATAAATCCGTTTTACTGAGCCGCTTACAGGCTGAAGCGCAAAAGACACCTCAGCCTGAAGTACATATCCGCGGCGATCAGTTAACCCCTTATGAGGCGATTGATCAGGTGATTAGTACCACCCAACAAGCCGGTATTGGCAAAATTGCTTTTGTCACGACACCGCCCGCTACACCTTAAAAGTGAAGAAGGATTAAGTTTATGGGTATGAATGTGGGTTCGAATCAAGATGATGATGTGATGTTGGATGTCAACATGACGCCACTGATTGATGTCATGCTGGTCTTGCTGATTATGTTTATTATCACGATTCCATTACCAAATAATTCTATTAATATCGATCTGCCCAACGGAACGCCACCTGTGACCGATGAAAAACCGCCTGAGCTGGTGGAATTACGTCTGGATGCACAAGGCAAAATGTTCTGGAATGAACAGCCTGTAGAAAGCCCTCAGGCTCTGGAAATTCTGTTTCAAACAGTGGCCAGAAACGCAGATCAGGATCAGATTAAAATCAAAGCGGATCGTGCCACCGAGTATAAACATATTGCGATGGTCATGGCTTCTGCACAGCGTCTGGATGTCAAAAAAATTGGAATTATGAGTAATAACAACTAACTATTTACAACATATAAAAAAACCCAGCATATGCTGGGTTTTTTCTCAATCCGATTTTACATCTGTGATTGAATATAATTTTGCAAGCCAATCAGTTCAATTAAACGCAACTGTTTTTCTAACCAGTAGGTATGATCTTCTTCGGTATCTGACATTTGCTGGCGCAGCATATCACGGGTGATATAGTCCCCTTTTTCTTCGCACAGCTTGATGCCCTGTGCCAGTTTTTCCCGCACATGGTATTCAAGTTTCAGGTCGGCTTTCAGACAGCTCACCACATCTTCACCAATCTCAACGTCATCGCGTTGCATGTTTGGTGTACCTTCCAGGAACAGGACACGACGGATAATCGCATCCGCATGCTGGGCTTCTTCCTGCATTTCATGGTCGATACGTTCAAAGATTTTGGTTAAACCCCAATCTTCATACATCCGAGAGTGAATCAAGTATTGGTCACGAGCAGCCAGTTCGCCACCGATCAACATATTTAAATAATCTACGACTTCTGGATTACCGCGCATTTGAATTACTCCCTGCCTTTATCTGGCTATTATGGAGAAACTCAAAAGATTTTGCAAAGCCTAACATTGGTTAAATATATGATTTTTATATAATTAAAATGAGAAGTACTTGCATTTACAGTTCGATCCAGACTAATTCCCATTTATAAAACAATACTTTGCACTGTCACGACTATTCACTTTAAGCAGAATCTGCCGGATAAATGCATCAGTTAAGATTTGTAAGTATTCATTAAAACCCGCAAGATTGCTTATTTTTGTATAAACATCACCGATTTGGCGTACTTAATGCATAAATTTCGCTTATCATTCAGACAAATTTAAAACAACAACGGTTTAAATATGACACATCCACATACAACAGCACCTGTTCTGGTCACCGGTGCATCGGGTTATATTGCCAGCTGGGTTATCCAGAAATTACTCACGCAAGGCTATACTGTACATGCCACGGTACGTGACCTGAACAAAAGCAAAAGCTTTGCCCATTTAGAAAAAATTGCCGAGAACAGTCCAGGCACCCTCAAATTATTTCAGGCCAATTTACTGAGCCCAGGTTCTTTTGATGCTGCCATGCAAGGCTGTGAAATTGTGTTTCATATGGCATCGCCCTTTGTGGTCACCAATTATAAGGATGCGGTCAAAGATATTATTGAACCTGCGATTTTAGGCACTGAAAATGTCCTGAAAAGCGTCAACCACACCGAATCCGTGAAACGTGTGATTGTTACCTCGAGTATTGCCTCTACTTATGGCGATGCCATTGATATTCTGCAAACTAAAAATAACAGTTTTGATGAATCACACTGGAATAGCACCAGTTCGGAAACTCATCAGCCTTATCCTTATTCCAAAGTCATGGCAGAACGTAAGGCTTGGGAAATGGCAGAAGCACAGGATCGCTGGCAGCTGGTCTGTATCAATCCAGCGCTGGTTTTTGGTAAATCCCTCACTCCCAATACCCAGTCTGGCAGTGTCGAAGTACTGCAACAGTTTGCCAATGGCATGACTTTGCTCGGCGTTCCACCGATGTGGAATGGCGTGGTCGATGTGCAGGATGTGGCCGAAGCGCATCTTCGTGCCGCGTTTAAGCCGGAGGCGCAAGGACGTTATATCATTTGCAGTGAAAGCCTGAGCCTGCTGGAAATGGGGCAGATTTTACGAGCACATTTTGGCAATAAGTTCCCCTTTCCGCGCAATCAGTTACCAAAGGCGGCCTTTAAACTGTTTGGACCATTGGCAGGTTTTAGTCCCAAGTTTGTGGAACTGAACATGGGTTATCCGATCTACTTCAATGCGCAAAAGAGTCAGGATGAACTGAGCATTCAGTATCGTCCGGTACGAGAAAGTCTGGTCGAGCATTTCCAGCAATTACTCGATGATGGCGTAGTCAAAAAATATATTCCTTAATCGTACTAGCTCAAACCTGATCTGACAGTTACCGATTTTTTTATTGTATCTGTCAGATTAAATTTGAGCGACTACACCGACTTATGCGCCCACAAGCTCACTATTCCTGCCTAAAAACAAGCTAAGCAGAAGTCCAACGCGCATTTTTCCACGCTTGCTGTTGCTTTGCATCTAGGAAAGTCCAAGCCACAAAACGACTCTCTTTTTGCCCCTGCGTCATTTTAATGGTTTTTAAATCCACTGCACCGCACTTACGCAAGGTATTTAACAGCATAGGCAATGTGGTTTTCTTAGAAACCAGTGTACTAAACCAAAGACATTGCTCAGCAAATTGTGTGCTCTCTTGTACCATCTGGCAAACAAAGCGTTCTTCTCCACCGTCACACCACAGCTCGTTCTTTTGTCCGCCAAAGTTTAACACCACTTTAGACCGATCAACCGGTTTGCCAAGTTTGCGTAATTTTTGCGTTGCTGTGGCATTTGCTTCATCTTGCGAAGCATGAAATGGTGGGTTACACAGAGTCAAATCAAAACGATCTGAAGGTTTAATCACGCCTTTGAAAATATTGCTCGGTGTCTTTTGCAATCGAATCTGAATCCCCTTTTTGAGATTTGGATTTGCCTCCACAATAAATTGAGCACTTTTAACCGATGCAGGATGAATGTCTGAGCCAACAAATTTCCAACCATAACTACGATGACCAATAATCGGATAAATACAGTTCGCGCCCACCCCAATATCTAATACGTGAACGGCGTGTCCTATTGGAATCTGACCTTTATTGCTATCACTCAACAAGTCCGCCAAATAGTGAATATAGTCGGCTCTACCCGGAATAGGTGGACAAAGATAATCTTGAGGAATATCCCAATATTGAATACTATAAAAATGCTTGAGCAATGCTTTATTGAGCATTTTCACAGCTTGAGGATCAGAAAAGTTGACTGAAAGATCGTTATATTGATTCGGGCTGACAAAAGGCGCAAGTTCCGGACAACTCTTGATTAACTGAGGAAAATCGTAACGACTGCGATGCAGATTTCGTGCATGTAATTGCGATTTTTGTTGCAGAAAAGATTTCTTTGCTTGAGCCATGTGTATGTCAATCATCAACGGGAGAACAGAATCAATAAGGCAGGATCTATACCTGCGAATGAATCGATATTGTACGTGAATTCAACTCACATTGCCGAACCCGTCCTTGTATTTGTCTATCCTCCCCCCTCTCATTCACCTATAGTTTTGAACTAGCAATAAAAAAGACACCTCAAGACTCATCATCCTTAGTGTCTTTTTTATTTAAGTCATTGTTTAGAACTGATTAGTCTTCGATTTGCCCATGCTCTTTCATCAGGGCAATGAACTGTTCCTCATTGATGACCGTTACACCCAGCTTTTCTGCCTTGTCCAGTTTAGAACCGGCTTTTTCACCGGCTACCACGCATTTGGTTTTACTGGATACACTGCCGCTGACTCGCGCACCCAGTGCCTGAAGTAATTGAGTCGCTTCATCGCGCCCCATACTGCTTAAGGTTCCGGTCACGACCCAACTTTCGCCATTGAGTGGCTGACGGGTCGGTGCAACTGGCGCATCCCAGTGAATGCCCGCGGCCAGTAAACGGTCTAGAACTTCCAGATTATGCGGTGCCTGGAAGAAATCCAGAATCCATTCAGCAGTAATAGCGCCCACATCCGGAGTTTTCTTTAATGCCTCCAGATCTGCCTGACGCAGTGCCTCCAGTGTCTGGAAGGTATTGGCCAGCATACGTGCTGTGGTTTCACCGACGCCACGAATACCGAGTGCATAAATAAATGCGGCCAATGTGGTTTTCTTACTGTTCTCAATAGAGTCTATTAAATTCTGAACCGATTTGGCTCCCATCTTTTCAATACCGAGCAAGGTCTCACGATGTTTATGCAGGTGGTAAATATCCGAGACATCCTTGAGCAGGTTCAGATGCAGCAAAGATTCTGCCCAGCGATCGCCCAGACCTTCAATGTCCATGGCCTTGCGCGAAACAAAATGACGAATCGCCTCAATCCGCTGTGCGGCACAATACAGTCCACCCGAACAACGTGCCAAAGCTTCACCTTCAGGCATCACTACCGGTGAATCACAGACTGGACATTTTTCTGGTAAATGCACTTCAACGGTATCTACCGGACGGAATTCCGGCCAGACTTTTTCGACTTTAGGAATCACATCACCACTGCGGTAAACACTGACCGTATCGCCAATGCGTACATCCAGACGGTGAATTTCACCAATATTATGCAGGGTCACATTGGATACCGTGACACCGCCGACCGCCACCGGATTCAAACGTGCCACCGGTGTCAGAGTTCCGGTACGACCCACCTGCCAGTTAATATTTTCAACGGTGGTCAAGGCGGCAACTGCCGGAAATTTATAGGCGGTGGCCCAACGCGGCTCCCGGCTCAGAAAACCGAGTTGCTGCTGCTGTTTCAGGTCATTGACTTTAATCACCATGCCATCAATTTCTACACTGAGGCTGGCACGTTCCTCAATGATCTGTTCATAGACTTTTTGCACGTCCTGAATACTGTCACAAATAAAGTGGCGCTCACCTACAGCAAAACCAAACTGACTCAGCCATTCCAGACTGTCCGACATGCTGCGTTGACCATGATACGGTACACACTGCGCAATTCCATAAGCATAAAAAGCCAGTGGCCGTAATGCGGCAATATTCGGATCGAGCTGGCGCAAACTTCCTGCCGCGGCATTACGCGGATTGGCAAAGGTCTTTTCACCTTTTGCTGCATTGGCGGCATTCAGTTTTTCAAAGCCCGATTTCGGCATCAATACTTCGCCGCGTACTTCCAGCAAATCGGGAATAACGCCATTTACTGCTGATAACAGCTTCGGCAGGTTGCGAATGGTTCTGACATTCTGGGTAATATCTTCACCGGTTTCCCCGTCGCCGCGAGTCACACCACGGGTCAATACGCCATGCTCATACCACAGGGAAATGGCCAGACCGTCAAATTTCAGTTCTACATCATATTCGATTTTTTGATTCGGCAAACGCTCTTCAATACGGCGAGCAAAAGCAAAAAGATCGTCCTGATTAAAGACATTGCCCAAGGACAGCATCGGAACGGCGTGAGTAATGCTCACAAATTTTGCAAGTGCCTGCCCGCCGACTTTATCGGTCGGGCTATCCGGCTGGATCAGATCGGGATATTGTTGTTCTAAAGCTTTGAGCTGATGAAAGAGCTGATCATATTCACTGTCTTCAATGCTCGGTTGATCCATCACATAATAAGCATGATTATGCTTGGCAAGCAGTTGAATCAGTTGACGCATTTGCGCAATGACAGTGGCATCTTGGGTCATAATTTCACCATAAAAAAGGGCGGAAAATCCGCCCTGTAGAATATTCAGCTTTTGGCTATTATAAAAATTGCAGTCCACAGATTCAACTTGCAGATCGAACAAAACCGCTTAAACTTCTGTAGGTTGACCCGCGCGATAATCAATCGCCTGATGGCGCCAGAATTCACGTAATTGTGGTGTAAATTCCTGCTGGTTCTGATCGTAGACCAGACCATCCACTTCACGGGCAATCAGACGTGAAATACTGTCCATGGTATCAAAGGCATTTTGTACATCGCTATGCGGCAAAGCCAGGAAGAAGGCCAGACCTTTGACTTCCTGAGTCGAGAGAGTTTCCAGATCAAAACCTTCCATGCCGGTATCCGTCATTTGCAGTACCGAAAACAGCAGTTTTGAATCATCTTCACTATAGCGGTGGAAACAGGCCAGTTCGCCATAACGCAGACCATATTTCAACAAGACTTTCAGGGTTTTATCACCTGAAAGTACCCGGCCTTGCGGATAGATATGCAATGAAATAATCGTTTCAGCATTGGATAAGGCACTTTCTTCATCCACTATTTTCTGTTCATGCAGATGAGCATCCAGAATACTGCTTTCATCATTAAATTCAGAAATTTCCGCTTTTTCAATACTGCTGTTCAGACTGAATTCAACAGCGGTATCTTTATCTTCCGTCTGGTTATTTTCCGCTTCTACTTCGGCCGGCTTTTGCTCCACTGATGTTTCGGCTGCTTCTGTGCTTGCAGAACTTGCCACCACTTCAGCTTCGGTCATTGGACTCGGCTCGACCGCTGCAGCTGTCTCAAGCACTGCTGGCTCAGCCAAGGTCGGTTCAGGCTTGCGAAATGCCGAAGGTTTTTCAGGAGCCTTTTCTTCTACGCTCAGGCTCGGCTCTATACGTTGTGCCGGATCTGCGTTCTGCTTTGCCAGTTGCGATCGTACATGCCGAGGAATGACAGGGGTCTGGCTATCCGGATCGATATGCAGGTTAGCATCTAGTGAAGGGACTGCCTCTACAGGTTTTTTGAGCAGCATTCTGATGCCCAACAGCATGATGATAATTGCAATAACAATCCCGATAATGGTGGTGATTTCCATATTATACCTCCGCAGCTAAGCCGTATTCTTTTGCCTGTTCCAAATTTACTGTCACTAATTTTGAGGTTCCCGGTTCAGGCATGGTTACACCTAAAAGATCAGTCGCCATCATCATTGCAAGTTTGTTATGGGTAATATAAATAAATTGCACGTGTTCAGAAAGCTCTTTGACTAAATTACAAAAACGTCCCACATTGGCATCATCTAGTGGTGCATCGACTTCATCGAGTACACAAAAAGGTGCCGGATTTAAGCGAAAAATCGCGAATACCAGTGCCAATGCAGTTAAAGCCTTCTCCCCACCGGAGAGTAATGCCAAGGAGCTATTACGTTTACCCGGTGGTCGGGCCATCAGTTTTACACCCGATTGCCATCCATCTTCAAGACTTAAACTCGCCTCGCCCCCTTCAAATACTTTCGGGAACAGGTTTTGCAGTTCGGCATTGACTTGATCAAAAGTGTGCATAAACAGTTTGCGGGTTTCCTGATCAATACTTTTCATCGCAGCTTGTAGCTGTTCCACAGTATTTTCCAGATCCTGCATCTGGTGGCTCAGTTCCTCATAGCGTTTCGAGACTTCTTCATATTCTTCAGAAGCCGCCAGATTCACTGCACCGAGCTTATCGAACTGCGCCTGAGCTTTTTCCAGTTTCGCCTGATGGGTTTTGACATCAATAGTTAAACCGCTGATGACTTCATGATTCAGTTCTTTTAATTGTTCTGAATAATGCTGCAAATCAGATTTGGCTGCCTGCCAGGCCAGACGTTTGGCTTCCAGTGCTGTACGCAGTTTTTCATCCTGCTGCTGGAAACTGTGACGCTGTTCGGTCAGCTGCTGCTGTTTGCTCTGCACCTGATTTAATTCGATCTGCCAGTCGGCCCAGGTTTTTTGCAGTTTTTCAGTGATCTGCGCATGTTCATTGAACTGGCTCTGTAAAGCAGGCAATTCTAGCTGTACCGGATCGACAAATTTCTTGGCTTGCTCGATTTGTAGATTAATTTGTTGATACTGTTCTATTAAAAATACCTGATCTTTTTCCAGCAATTCAATCTGCTGCTGACTCTGTACGCTTTGACGGCGCAGCAGTTCCAGTTCCTGCTGCGCTTGCTGGCTAAGCTGCTGCGAGTCATCTAACTGAGTGCTCAATGCTTCCAGCTGGAATTGCAGGGTTTTATAATTTGGTAGCGCTTGTTCCAGCTTAATATTCAGAGCATGCAGATCAATTTCCAGATCGTCTTTCTGCATGGCATCTTCTTCTAGCTGCTCATCGAGTTGTTGCAGCTGATGCTGTAATTGCTGCTTCTGTAATGCGAAAGCCTGAGCACTACTTTGAACTTTGGCAATATTGACATCGAGTTGTTGCAGTTGCTTTTGTGTGTGCTTGTACTGCTCACTGATCGTTTGAATCTGGGTTTTTAACTCCTTCACCCGAAGATTCAGTTCAGGCAGTTGCTCTTCAGCCTGACTAAGTTGGCTATTCAGTGCTGATAACTGAAGCTCGATTTCCTCCAGACGGATACGATGACTCAATGCGCCCTGAGCGGCTTGGCTCGATTCATCATAATCCAGCGCAATCACCCAATCAGGCCCAACCTGATAGCCATCCAGACTGAGTAGGGTCTGACCTTGCAAAAGCCCAGTTTGAAGTTTCAAGGCTTGCGCTAATGAATCTACAACTGCAACCTGCTGCCACAGTGAATACTGTGGAGATTCAATCCAGTCGGCCAGACACACCGTATTGGCAATCTGAATTTTATCCTGTACAGCATATGGTTTTAACTGACGCGCCCGATCTTCAAGAAAGTTTTCACCCTCTGCCAGAATCTGGGCAGACAGCCATTTTGCCAGAAACTTTTCGATCAGCTTTGCATGGTCTTTGCCTGCATCGTTGAGCTTAAGTACATGCATCAGCTGTAGTGCATCGGCCTTGGCATGTGGATTGGCTTTGGTCAGCAATTGACTGAGGTTTTTCTGTTCTGAATGCAGCACCTGAATTTCAGATTTTAACTGCATCAAGCACTGCTGCTGTTCTGCCTGCTCGGTCTGAACTTGGGCCAATTGATCTTGCAATACAGTGCGTTGCGCTTCACATGTGAATAGCTGCTGTTCGATCTCAGTCTTGTCTTGTTGATATTGCTCTAGCTCATCTTGTTGCGCTTGATGCTGAATCTGTATGCTCTGTTGCTGTACGGTCTGTTTTTGCTGTTCAATCCGCTCAATATTCTTGGCTAGTTGTTCACTTTGAGCCAACATTTGTAATTTACGCTGCTGCTGCTGTTCGACCTGAGTTTTGATTTGGGCAAATTGTGCCGCGACTGTTGTATGTTGTGATTTGAGATCAGCCAGATTTTGGCTCTGCGCCTGATTCTCTCCATCTTGCTGCTGCAATTGTGTTTGCTGATCTTCAGCTTGCTGCTGCAAGGTATCGAGTTGCAGTTCAATCAATTGCAAACGCTCTTTGGTCTGGGCTTTTTGCTGTTCCAGCT
The DNA here is from genome assembly GCF_013419125.1 of Acinetobacter sp. YH12102. Taxonomy (NCBI): domain Bacteria; kingdom Pseudomonadati; phylum Pseudomonadota; class Gammaproteobacteria; order Moraxellales; family Moraxellaceae; genus Acinetobacter; species Acinetobacter sp. YH12102. The sequence continues at coordinate 90,349 of NZ_VPAS01000009.1, forward strand.
TGACCAGACTGGTGGAATTTTGCTCGAGCAAAGACTGTTTTTGCTGCAAGGTCATTTCCAGTTCGGCCAGTTTTTTCTCGGCCTGTTGCCATTCACTTTGCAAAGGTGTCGATTGCTGAATCAGACGCTGAAACAGTTCACTGGTACTTCCTAAATCATGTTCAACCGTAGTCAGCTCGGAACGTACCAGCTTAAAATTATCTCCGAGAGTATTCATCTCCACGGTATATTCTTCTTGCAAGCGCTGGCTTTGTTCACATTGAAAAGACAGGATTTCGATCTTGATGCTGCGAATCTGTGCTTCCAGTTGCTTATATTGAATCGCGCTTTCAGCCTGACGTTTCAGGGTTTTTAACTGAGATTTAAGTTCAGAGGCAATATCTTCCAGACGCGACAGGTTTTGCGTAGTGTGATCCAGATGCAGCATGGTTTCACGGCGCCGTGCCTGATAACGCGAAACCCCGGCAGCCTCTTCAATATAGACCCGCATTTCATCCGGCTTGGCATCGACCAGACGGTTGATCATGCCCTGTTCAATAATCGCGTAAGAACGTGGCCCCAGACCGGTGCCCAGAAAAATATCGGTAATGTCACGACGCCGGCATTTGCTGCCATTCAAGAAATATTCAGACTTGCCATCGCGGTTGACCTGACGGCGGACTGCCAGTTCATTATAGGCATTATAAGCGCCGCCCAGTTTGCCATAGGTATTGTCAAAGCGCAGTTCTACACTGGCCATGCCCACCGGTTTACGCTTGGCAGTTCCGGTAAAAATCACGTCCTGCATGCTGCCACCACGCAGCTGGCGCGCACTGGACTCACCCATGACCCAGCGTATGGCATCAATGACGTTAGATTTACCACACCCGTTCGGTCCCACGACTGCAGTACGATTATCTTTAAAATGTAAAGTGGTACTGTCGGCAAAAGATTTAAAGCCTGAAAGTTTTAAACTGCTTAAACGCATAATGTCCTGATTTAACGTCGTGAGCGTCTGGCCCACGCGAGTTCAATTTGTTTCATCCGTGTCAGAGATTCCAACACAAGGTTGCGTAAGTGTCGACAAAAATCTTCCATAAATAAAGCGGCCTGATGGGTTTTTCGTATCAAAATTGCTTCAGTGACCAGTTTAAATAAGTCGAAAGATTCCTGTAACTCGCGTCTGGAAATATTCAGGGTCAGGAAATAGCTACGCCGCAAGCAAGGTAACAGTTCCTGATAGTAGCGCATCAGATAGGGATTTCCGACCATCTCATGTTGCTGGGCCATGCCCTGAAAGATCAGATCATAAAACTTTTCTGTATGTCCTTGGCGAGTTTCTGCTTCTAATTGTTCTAATAATAGCTGAATGCGCTCGGCTTCATGACTCCGCCAGGTTTCAGCCATACGATGCACCATCTGCCCCAGCAATAAAGAGGTAATATCAAATAGGGCACGCACCTGCAAGGCCGACATTTCCGAGACAATGGCACCGCGACGCGGATAAATTTCAATCAGCTGGGTGCGTTCCAGCAACAGCAGGGCTTCACGAACCGACCCTCGACTGACATCCAGCTCCGAGGCAATCCTGAGTTCCTGTATACGTTCGCCTTCGACCAATTCGCCGCGAATAATCTGTTCGCTAATGTGTTTGGCAATCTGCTCAGACAAACTGTGTGCTTGTTCTAATGGCATACCGTTCCTGTCTTTATTTTTATGGATACTGGTTCAGCCCGTGATTTGGGCTATGTTGCTATTAGACAGAATTTTTTCGATGAATACTGTGACATTGTCAGACAATCTTGTGTCTCTACAGCCAACTCAAGTTCATAAAAAAGAAGAATAGTGAACCATTCTCCTTAGGTGATACATCAGTTCAACCTAAAAAATTAAATCAGGCCATAAAACCTTGATAAATAAAATACAGACCGACGGTGGTCAGTAAAGCCGCAAAACATTTTTTCAGTACCGCAGGTGAAAGTAAATGTGCCACTTTTGCACCGAGTTTGGCGGTAAAAAAACTCATCATGCTGATGCCAATAAAGGCATAGATATGAATATAGCCAATCGTATTTGGTACTGCGACCTGGGCCTGTTGACCAAACCAGATAAAGCCCAGTGCGCCTGCCACGGCAATCGGCAACCCACAAGCCGCAGAGGTCGCCACGGCTTTTTGCATCACGATGCCACAGCGATTCAAAAACGGGACTGTCAGACTACCGCCACCAATCCCAAAGATCGCCGATGCCACACCAATCCCACCGCCCGCAGCGAGTTGTACCGGGGTTGAAGGCAATTTTTTATTCGGATCGACCTGAACATTGGCGCCTTTAAACATTCTAAACGCCACCCAGACTGCAAAGAACCCGATCAACAGCTGCAAGCCTTGACCAGATAAATAGTCAGCAATCCCTGCGCCCAGGAAGGAACCAATAATCAAGCCGGGTGCCAGATTACGAAATACCGACCACAACACGGCACCTCTTTGATGATGCGCCATGACAGAACTGATCGAGGTGACAATAATGGTAGCCAGAGAAGTCCCCACCGCCATGTGCATAATCACGCTGGGATCGTACTGGAGCTGGGTAAAAACAATGTACAGAATCGGCACAATAATCAAACCACCACCAACCCCAAACAGGCCAGCGGTAAATCCTGCAATTGCACCAATCAATAAATATATGATTAACTCCATAACGATATTTACCACGTTTAGATTCAAATGGATGTAGAAACTCGTGAACTGCAACAACGATTAAGCGATGCAGGCCAGCTTCCGGAAGTATTGCTCATCAAACCGATTACCACATCGACCAATGACGATGTGCGGGAATTGGCAACCAAGGGGGTACAGCAGGTTCTGGTCTGCAGCCATGTGCAGACCCAAGGCCGTGGACAGCGCCAGCGTCAGTGGATTTCACCTGAAGGGAATATCTATTTAAGCACATTGCTGCATACACAAAAACCCATCGATGGCCGTTTGGCTCTGGAAATTGCGTTAAATATCCTGCAAATGCCCAGTCTACAAGGGCTGGACTTGCAAGTAAAATGGCCGAATGACCTGTATAGCGTCAAAGGCAAATGGGGCGGCATTCTGGTAGAACCAATTTCACCTACGCAAGTGGTGGTCGGGGTCGGGATCAACCTCAGCCCAATGTCTGCTGAGGTTCCCGAGCAGCAAGTGACCTCATTGAATGAGTTGGGCCTGCATCCGGGTTCACGCATTCAGCTGATTGCAGAACTGTATCTGGCGATTCAGCAAGCCGGACAATGGTTTAGATATGGCAGCCAGAATCTGTCTGGTCGTTTCAATCGACATGCCGCTTTTATCCAAGAGAGGGTTGAATTTACCGATCTGCAAGGGCAATATTCAGGAAAATTTCTGGGTATTCAGGATGATGGCGCTGTTAAAATCGCAACTGAAACAGGTGTCCACATCTTTTACCAAGGTCAATTACGGCTCAAAAATAATCCTTGAACAGGCATAATCCATGAAGAAACTATGGCTAGATATTGGCAATACCCGACTCAAATACTGGATTACCGAACAAGATCAGATCATTGAACATGCAGCGGAATTACATTTACAATCCCCTGCCGATTTGTTACTTGGCCTGATCCAGCACTTTAAAACGCTGGATCTGGATCAGGTCGGATTGTCTTCGGTTCAGGACAAAACCAATAATGAGCGCATTCTTAGTATATTAGATGGTCTGCATATTCCAGTGATTTTTGCTCAGGTGCAGGCCCAATATGCTGGCCTGATTTGTGGCTATGATGAACCCGCACAACTGGGGATTGACCGCTGGCTACAGGTACTTGCTGTCGCGACCCAGCCTCATGAGAATTATTGTGTGATTAGTTGTGGTACAGCGCTGACCATTGACCTGATTCAAGGACAACAACATTTAGGCGGTTTTATTCTGCCAAATTTATATTTGCAACGTGATGCACTAATTCAGAATACCAAAGGCATTAAAATTCCGGATGCCGCATTTTCTGAGCTCAATCCCGGACGCAATACCATCGATGCAGTACATCATGGCATTCTGCTCGGTCTGCTCAGCACCATTGAAAAAGTGCTGCATGATTTTCCGGCACAGCTGGTACTAACCGGTGGAGATGCTCCACTGTTTGCCCAACATCTTGAGCCGTATCAGCCGAGGATTGAACCTGATCTTCTGCTTAAAGGTTTGCAGCATTTTGCGGCTCATTTGCCAGATACAGTTTCATGATTTCGAGCAATTGAGGAAATTCGGTAAATCCATCACATTTGTTAAAATGTCCGGCTTTTTTAATCTCAAAAATTTGAGCATTTAAGCTGTGGGCCAGGCGCAAGGAAACCGGTGCAGGTACAAAAGGATCATTACTGGAGATCAGTATGACCGCGCGTTTATAGCTATACGGCAGGTTGTTCAGATCCAGTCGTGTCGCCTGCAGCATTTTATTCAGTTCCGACCAGGCCACCAGCGGTGTATCGAAAGCTGAAACCAGAATAACCCCGCCGGTCTTGCGGTGCTGCTGGAGATAATGTTGCTGTAAAAAACTTAAAACACTGAGTCCACTCAGGCCATGGGCAACTAAAAAAGTATGCTCATCCAGGTGTGGAATATGCAGTTTCAGATTCTGCTGCCATTCTTCTAGATCAGGCTGAAAAGGATTGGCCAGCATAATCCGTTTTGAATCAACACCGACATTTTTGAGTTGGCGACTCAGCCACGGATACCAATGGTCATTTGAGGTGGCCTGATAATCAGGCACGATATAGACTTTATTGATTATATTTTTCATCGTGTTTTACTTATTATAATTGAGCACAAAGTGCTTTGGCAAAAACTACTATTAAACAGTCTGAAGATGAAATTCAAGTAACTTTTTGCATCCCATCTCAGACTCAATTTACAAATTGAACGAATCCAACAACCTGCTTAAGATTCAGCTTTAATCAGATAAGGCTCAATCACTTTCCAGAGTTCTGGCAGATCGGTACAGCCTTCTGAATCGATAAAATGTCCCTGATGCTTGGCACTCACCACAATCGCATCCAGACTGTCTGCCTGTTCCAGGCTAAATTCAGGCTCCACCCGATCATCGCCTTCAGAATAAATCACCACCCGTTCTGCCACCTGCTGTTTAAGCAGATCAAAATCGATCTCAGCAGCATCAATAAACGGATTGACTTCATCTAAACGACCCAAGCGGCCATTAAATCCTGCGATCAATACCAATTGCTGAATCTTTTGCTGTTTTAACTCTCTGGATAAGTAATGCAATACAGCCACAGTTCCTAGGCTATGCCCGATAAAAATACTGTCTTCATCAATCCCCTCAATCTGCTCACGCATTTGCTGGTCCCACACCTCTAGCTTGGGTGTGGTCGATGGGTCAAGTCGCAGTACTTTTAAGCTGACATTTTCCTGTTGGGCTTTTTCCTGAATCCATGGAAACCAGTTTTCTTCCGGGCTTGCAGTATAACCATGGACGATGATCACTTGAGCCATTTTAAATTTCTCTTTGTTTTGTGCTGATGTTCCTGAGTCTGCCTGATTGGATTTTTATTTTGGGTAAGTAAATGTTGTTTTGTTTAAACCGGTTTTCTGATTGATACATAATAAAAAAGGCGCATTTCGCGCCTTTTTTAAATCAGAATCTTATTTCTTGTCATTGCCGCCGAACAGTGGACCCATGCCACCGCCGCCGCCAAACTGTTTCTGCAAACCACCGAGTGATTTCATCATTTTTGCCATACCTGACGGATTGGCAAATTTCTTCATCATCTTGGCCATTTGCGCATGTTGTTTAATCAACTTGTTGACTTCCGCCACTTCCATACCACAACCTGCTGCGATACGTTTTTTACGGCTTGGGTTCATCAAGTCTGGATTACGGCGCTCTTTGATGGTCATCGACTGGATAATTGCTTCCATTTTCTTGACCTGCTTTTCAGGATTGGCCTGGGCCAACGCATCTTGCAGACCGGCATTGCTCATGCCAGGAAGTTTGTCCAGGAAGCCCATCATGCCGCCCATCTTGTTCATCTGCTCAAACTGCATCAGCATATCTTCAAAGTTGAAGCTGCCGCCTTTTTGCAGTTTTTTCGCCATTTTTTCGGCTTTTTCTTTGTCGACCTTACGCTCAAGTTCTTCGACCAAAGAAAGGACGTCACCCATACCCAAAATACGCTGCGCGATACGTTCAGGATGGAATGGCTCCAAGGCATCAAGCTTTTCGCCCATACCCAAGAATTTGATTGGCTTACCGGTAATGGCACGTACAGACAATGCTGCACCACCGCGTGCATCACCATCGGTTTTGGTCAGGATCACACCGGTTAAAGGCAAGGCATCATTAAAGGCTTTGGCCGTATTCGCCGCATCCTGACCGGTCATGGCATCGACCACGAACAGGGTTTCAGTCGGGTTAATCGCCGCATGCAGCTCTTTAATTTCGTCCATCATGTCATTATCGACATGTAAACGACCGGCAGTATCGACAATTAACACATCAGCAAACTGGATTTTTGCCTGTTCAATCGCACGATTTACAATCGTAATCGGTTTTTCGTCTGCGCTAGATTCCAGGAAAATCGCACCGACTTCGCCTGCAACCGTTTGTAGTTGCTTGATCGCTGCGGGACGATAGACGTCGGCAGAAACCATTGCCACTTTTTTCTTTTGACGTTCTTGTAAAAAGCGTGCCAATTTTGCTGCAGTGGTGGTTTTACCTGCACCTTGCAGACCTGCCAGCAGGACAACGACCGGTGGTTTTGCGGCAAGGTCAAGGCTTTCATTGGCCGCGCCCATCATTTTGGTCAATTCGTCATGAACGATTTTGACAAAAGCCTGTCCAGGAGATAACTGAGTCATCACTTCCTGGCCCAATGCCTCTTCCTTAACTTTCGCGATGAATTCACGAGTTACAGGTAACGCAACATCGGCCTCAAGAAGCGCCATACGCACTTCACGTAACGTATCTTTAATATTGTCTTCGGTTAGCTGCCCTGAGCCAGTAACATTTCTTAAACTCTGCGTGAGTCGTTCTGTTAAGGTATCAAACATTGCAAAATCCGCTTAAAATAGCCATGAGCAAAAAATTGTTTCTTAAAATAGAAAATTTATGCATAGAATGCTATAGGATACTGTAGTTCGCAGCGAATTTATATAAATGAATATTCATCACCCTTAAAAAGGTTTGACATGGTTAGCCTCCCCTTGGTTTATACGATCTTAGCATTAGTCGCTTATACCGCTTCCTTCTGGTATCTGTTCATTCATTTAATGTCTAAACGTGCTCCTAATCAATGGTTTGTTTCGCTAACTGCCCTGCTTGGACTGGGCTTACATGCGCTGGTTTTATATGGCGATATGCACACCCCGCTTGGCATTAATTATGATGTCTTTGCCCTGTTTTCCTTTACCTCTGGTCTGATGCTGTTACTCAGCATTATTTACAGTACTTATCGTCCAATTATTGCCCTGAATCTGATCGGGATTCCAGTGGCTGCCACGGGTTTAATTCTCGGCTTTGTCTTTACCCAGCCTGCAAAAATCATCGCACAAAACTCTTTGGGTCTGGATATTCATATTATCCTGTCTTTATCTGCTTATGCCGTATTGCTCATGGCGACCATTCAGGCCGTGATTTTGCGACTGCAGGATCGTGAACTCAAAAAGAAACAGAAACGCCGGGTCTGGGTCAGTTTATTACCTTCTTATCAGGACATGGAATCACTGCTGTTTGATATGCTGATGACCGGTTTTGTTTTACTTACCCTCGCTTTAGGCTTTGGCTTTTTTACCATCGACAATTTCTTTGCCCAGCATCTGGCACATAAAACAGCGTTCAGTATTATTTCCTGGCTGGTTTATGGTTCACTATTAATCGGACACTGGAAGTTTGGCTGGCGTGGCCAGAAAGCCGTGCGCTTTACCCTACTCGGTTTTGGTTTGCTGGCACTGGGTTTTATTGGTTCTAAATTCGTGCTGGAAATGATCTTGGGGCGATAATTCTGAGCCTTGAAATATTCAATTCATTGTTCAATGAAAAGGCTTTAGCTTGAGTATTCTTTAAAGGATTATACGCCCCGCACGCACTGATAATGGCCAGCGAATCACTCTAGGCAATTCTGGATCTTCCCATTCTGGCAATAAGGCATCTGCCAGTACATTCAGTGGATTATGTCCGAGTGCTTGAGTTGCTGCTTTCACGGCTGACCAGGTACTCATATAAACAATCAGCTGATAAAAATTCCACTCCACCTCAAGCATAAGTGGTGAAATTGAAATTTCCTGAAATGGAAATGGTAGATTTTTATATCCTTCATCTACATGGCGACCATTCAGGCCGTGATCTTGCGGCTTCAGGATCGTGAGCTCAAAAAGAAGCAAAAACGCCGGGTCTGGGTCAGTTTATTACCTTCTTATCAGGACATGGAATCATTGCTCTTTGATATGCTGATGACCGGTTTTGTTTTACTTACGCTCGCTTTAAGCTTTGGCTTTTTCACCATCGATAATTTCTTCGCCCAACATCTGGCACATAAAACTGCGTTCAGTATTATTTCCTGGCTGGTTTACGGTTCACTATTAATCGGACACTGGAAGTTTGGCTGGCGTGGCCAGAAAGCCGTGCGCTTTACACTTTTAGGTTTTGGTCTGCTGGCACTGGGTTTTATTGGTTCTAAATTCGTGCTGGAAATGATTTTGGTACGTTAACATACGCTAACCTAAAGCCCACACTACGTTTGAGTGCCGTCATCAAAATGTCATATTCAAAAATTATGGTTAAAGTGCATTAAAAATACACCAAGGATCATGATGATAAAATTACTTTCAGGTTTAGCACTACTTTGTTTATCCAGCGCAAGTTTCGCAGATTATCACTGTCACGGTAGCATTAAAGATCGCACGATTGATGACAATGTCAGTATCAGCCAAAACTGTCAGATTGATAATGCCACCATTAAAGGCAATGTCATGTTGTATCAGGGTGCTCAAGCAGTAATTTCAAATACTGCGATTGATGGCAATCTGGAATCGAAAGGACGTTTTAGCTCGGTTCTGGCACAACATAATCGGATTGACGGCAATATCCAGCTAGAAGGCGGTCAGACGATTCAGCTCACTGCCAATCAGGTAGAGGGTGACATCCAGCTGAAAAAGAATACCCAAAAAATTACTGTAAATGACAATGTGGTTGACGGTAATTTGCAATGCGAATCCAACCGCATTCAACCGATCGGTGGCAATAACCGGGTCAATGGTGACAAAGAAGGTCAATGTCGCCGTTTATAATTTTTATAAATGAAATAAAAAACTTGGCTGATACGATCATCAGCCAAGTGCTAAATTAATGATTCTTTTTAATTTGATATTCCGCATCAAAGGCCTGATAGTTCAGGCGATCTGCTGAATCTTCAGACAATGGTTCAACTTCCTGCATCGAAGAAAGACAGCGTTCTGTCAGCTGAATATATTCCTGCGTTCCCTTGCTTTTCCAGGCAATTTCTTTGGCGTCCAAAGGACGGATGACCCGCGCCGGACTACCCAGCACTAATGAGTTTTCTGGAATCTGGGATTTGGCCTTGACCATACTATTGGCACCAATAATGGTATTTTCACCAATCTCGGCTTCATCCAGAATCACGCTGTTCATGCCCACCAGTACATTTTTGCGAATGATACAGCCATGTAAAATCGCGCCATGTCCGATATGGCCATATTCTTCAACCAGCGTAATACTGCCGGGAAAGCCATGAATGGTACAGGAATCCTGAACATTGGCATTTCTCTGGATGTGAATCCCGCCAAAGTCAGCTCTCAAGGTGGCAAAAGGCCCGATATATACGCCCTCTTCAATCACCACATCCCCAATCAAGACGGCTTGTGGATGTACATAAGCGCGAGGGCTGACCACAGGAATCACACCATCAATGGCATAACACGGCATTATTTTATTCCTTTAAAAATGCAGAATTAGATTAACTGACGGCTTCTAGTCGCAAACCGCCAAAACGTTTATAAAATTGTGGATGTACCGGCGGCATCGAACCTTCCGAAGTCCGCGCGATTTCTATAAAGAATTCATCACCTGCTGCAACCACAGTTTGATATAAATTGCTGCTCAGATTACGGGCATTCAGGGAAAGCCAGTTAGATGGCAATAACTCAAAAGGCAGATTCGGATCTTTTAATAAAATCCGGCGGAATTGATGAATCAGCAAAATACGCAACTGAAATGCCTGTAGCGGATCTAGCTCATCTTCCTGTTCCACCAGATGAAAAAATTCCCGAAAATCGGTGATAAATTTTTCATAACGCTGATGTAATTCCTGCACCGGCCAGTTGGTAGCAACCATGCGCTTCACAGTTGGATAAGATTCCTGCCAGAGCTGTAAGGTTTCGGCTTTAAACACCACCACCTGATCGGTCATTTTCAAATTCAGCAGCAGGTTTTGCAGTTTCTGGTGGTCACAGCCCGGATAGGCCATAACATTGGTGGCGATATTGGCAAAGCCCAGCCATTCCAGTTCTTTTTTCAGAATCAGTTTATTGTCCAGTTCCACTGAACTGAGCAGCACCAGATCCCATTTCTGATCCCATTCCTGATGGCTAAAACTGTAAATCTTTTGGTCAGCCATAATAAAACGCTGGCGGCTGCTTTCGGTGACACGGTAATAACTGGTGCGGCCAATTTTCTCCGAGAACAGCCAGCCATTTTGTACCAGACGAAATACAGCAGTTCTTACTGAACGTTCATTAAAGCCGAAGACATCCATGAGCTGGATCAGGCTGGCCAGACTGATAATGCCACCGCGATGAAAAATACAGTCACCGAAGATGGTCATGATTAATGAGGTTCCGCTGAGTGCTTCATTTTGAATAAAGTCATCAATGATTTGTTTTAATTTCGGATTCATTACGCTTAACTTTACCTTGTAGAAACTGGATGATAGACCATTTAGTCATCATCCAGTAGGACTTCATGCAGACTTGCGGATATCGAAAACGCGCTGTGCCTTGCCTTCAGAACGTGGCAGACTGCCTTCTGGCAAAACTTCGACACTGACACTGATACCAACCATGGTTTTAATCTGGCTTTTTAGCTGAGTTGCCAGCTGGTGCGCCATAATATCACTGCTATCTTTACGCATTTCGGTACGGATATGCAATGTATCCAGATGGCCTTGTTTACAAATCTGGATCTGATAGTTCGGAATCAGTTGCTGGATCTGTAAAATCTGCTCTTCAATCTGCGACGGAAACACATTCACTCCACGGATAATCATCATGTCATCACTGCGGCCAACAATCTTGTCCATACGGCGCATGGTACGTGCCGTGCCAGGCAATAAACGGGTCAGATCACGGGTACGGTAACGGATCACCGGCATGCCTTCTTTGGTAATGGTGGTGAAGACCAGTTCACCGAGTTCGCCATCGGGCAGCACTTCACCGGTTTCAGGATGGATAATTTCCGGATAAAAATGATCTTCCCAAATGGTTGGGCCATCTTTGGATTCCAGACACTCCATGGCGACGCCCGGGCCCATCACTTCTGACAGGCCATAAATATCCAAGGCATCAATGCCGAGACGCTCTTCAATTTCCTTGCGCATTTCATTGGTCCATGGCTCTGCACCAAAGACGCCGGTTTTAATCGAACAGTTTTTGGCTGTACCAAATTTCTTTTCCAGCGCTTCAATAATATTCAGACAATAAGATGGCGTAACCATTAATGCCGTCGGCTTAAAATCATGAATCAGTTGCGCCTGTTTATCGGTTTGTCCGCCAGACATTGGGATCACAGTTGCACCCAAGCGTTCAACGCCATAATGCGCACCTAGACCACCAGTAAACAGGCCATAACCATAAGACACCTGAATGATATCTTTACTGCTCAAGCCGGCTGCGCGTAATGAACGTGCCACTACATCCGACCAAACATTAATATCATTCTGGGTATAACCGACCACGGTCGGCTGACCGGTGGTGCCAGAAGAGGCGTGCACACGTACAATCTGTTCCTGTGGTACAGCGAACATGCCAAACGGATAGTTATCGCGTAAATCCTGTTTGGTGGTAAACGGGAATTTGGCCAGGTCTTCCAGAGAATTAAAATCATCCGGATGCACACCCGCATCATCAAATTTCTTTTTATAAACCGGGCTATTCTGATAGGCATGCTGCAGGGTCTTTTTCATCCGCTGTAGCTGGACACTGCGTAACTCATCAACCGATACTTTTTCAATTTTTTCCATTGCATTGTTATTCATATTCTTACTCCTAACGCAGTCTTCCTGACCACGATTTAATTCATTGATTGAATGATGTCTTAATCCATATTTTCTAAAACCAGTGCAACACCTTGACCAACACCGACACACATGGTGCACAGTGCATATTTGCCTTGACGGCGTTTCAATTCATGCATGGCGGTAATCACCAGACGGGTGCCACTCATACCAAGCGGATGACCCAAAGCGATGGCACCGCCATTCGGGTTGATTCTTGCATCATCGTCTTGCAGGCCCAATTCCCGAATCACAGCCAGCGATTGCGCTGCGAATGCTTCATTCAGCTCGATCACGTCCATCTGTTCGAGGCTGAGTCCGGTTTGTTTCAAGACTTTCTGTACCGCTGGCACCGGGCCAATGCCCATATATTTGGCTTCAACACCGGCACTGGCCATCCCGATCACTTTGGCTTTCGGGCGCAAACCATACTGCTCGGAAAATTGCTGATTGCCGAGTAATACGCAAGCCGCACCATCATTGACACCCGAAGCATTGCCGGCGGTGACCGAACCGCCTTCTTTACGAAATGGGGGTTTTAAGGCGGCCAGATTGTCCAGTGTCGTCTCTGCGCGCGGGTGCTCGTCCTGGGAAATGGTCAGGATGGTTTTCTTTGGCCCTTTAACCTCTACCGGCAGAATTTCTTCGGCAAAAATACCTTCTTGCTGTGCTACTGCGGTTTTCTGCTGGCTGCGATAGGCAAACAGGTCCTGATCTGCGCGACTGATCTGATACTTTTCAGCCACGTTTTCGGCTGTTTCCGGCATGCTGTCAACGCCAAACTGGGCTTTAAATTTTGGGTTGATAAAACGCCAACCAATAGTCGTGTCATAAATTTCTGGAGTACGGCTAAACGCTGAGGTCGGTTTAGACTGCACAAAAGGCGCACGGCTCATGGATTCTACCCCACCCGCCAAAATAAATTGTGCTTCACCCGATTTGATGGCACGTGCGGCAAGTCCAATCGCATCCAGACCTGAGGCGCATAAACGGTTCACGGTAAGTGCGGGAACAGATTCAGGCAGTCCTGCAAGTAAAGCCGCCATACGCGCAACGTTACGGTTATCTTCACCGGCCTGATTGGCACAGCCCAAGATCACTTCATCCAGTTTTGCCCATGGCAATGCCGGATGCTGCTCTTTCAGATATTGAATCGGTAGCGCTGCCAGATCATCAGCACGGATACTGCTCAGCCCACCGGCATAGCGTCCGATCGGGGTACGAACTCCATCAAAAATATAAACCTGTTCCATGATTTTTCCTTTTAGCCAGCCACGCGTAATGGGTGCTGCTGAGTTTGCTGTGCCTGTCCCTGCACCGCTTTCTTTGCTAAATATATACTAGTTCTATAGCGATCTTCACCATAAATACGATACATATTTTCTAAAATTTGTAAAATTGTGTAATACCCAATTTTATCTGCCCATTCGAATGGACCACAAGGATAATTCACTCCATATTTCATAGCAGAATCAATATCTTGCTCTGATGCAATATCATGCAATACTGCTTCACAGGCTTCATTCACCAGCATGGCAATACTACGTATAACATAAAGACCTGGATGATCTTTAGACCAAATAGGTATCACATTCATACCTAGGAGGAATAGCTCTACTACCTGGCGCTGTTCTTCACTACAAGCGGGTGATGCAACTACCGGAATCGCTTGAGCATTGGCCCAATCTGCATGCCAGTCCATCAACACCACAGGCTCATGCGGATAGGTAAGTTCAACCGATTCGCCGAGCGATAATCGCAGGGAAAGATCTCCAATCAGGATTTCATTCTGTTCTGCTGCCTGAAAACTCAGTTCCAGATGAGAGGCCTGTTTTAAACGTGCAATCAGTGCTGATGAATGCAGCCATTCACCTTTTACCGTGACTTTGAGCTTATTCAGCGACTTGGCATAACACACTGGTAATTCGTACGCAGGTGCAGGCTTGGACTGTGTGTAATTATAAAAACCTTGACCGGACTTGCGGCCATAACAGCCCGCATCGACCAACTCTTTTTGAATCAAGGATGGGCGGTAGCGTGGCTCATAGAAAAATTCCTGATAGACACTTTGCGTGACCGAGAAATTTACATCCTGTCCAATCAGGTCTGTGAGTTCACACGGTCCCATGGCAAAACGGCCACATTCGCGCATGATGTAATCGAGCTGTTCCGGTGTGCTGGCATCTTCCTGTAAGGCGCGAAAGGCTTCGGCATAATACGGTCGTGCAACACGATTGACGATAAAACCGGGAGTCGATTTGGCCCGTACCGGAACTTTGTTCCAAGATGCCATCAGAGCAAATACTGCATCGGCAATGGCGGCTGAGGTTTTCAGTCCACGGATAATCTCGACCAGCTTCATGATTGGCGCGGGATTAAAGAAATGCAGCCCAATTACCCGCTCTGGATGCGGAATCGCCGAGGCAATCGCGGTAATGGAAATCGATGAGGTATTGGAAGCAAAAATCGTCTGTTCCGGGCAAATGGCAGCCAGCTGTTGAAACAGATTTTGTTTCACTTCTTTCTTTTCGACAATGGCTTCAATAATCAAGCCCGCATCGACCAACTGTTGAATATCTTCGGCCACGATCAGATTGGCGAAGGTACTCTCCAGCAATTGCTGGGTCATTTTGCCATTCTGTACCCGCTTGCTGAGCTGCGCCTTTAAAGCAGTTAAGGCACTCTGAACTTTGCTGCTGTCGAGGTCAAACACATAGGTCGGATGCCCGTGCATGGCTGCCAGTTGCGCAATGCCAATCCCCATGGTTCCCGCACCCACCACAGCAACTTTGACGTGTTCCAAATTGATCTGCTGCATGATTTAGCATCCTTTATATTCAGGTGTACGCTTCTGCATAAAGGCTTGTACACCTTCTTTATAATCACTTGAACGTCCAGCCAGACGTTGCAGGTCACGTTCCAGAATGAGCTGCTGATCCAGATTATTGTCGGCTGCGGCATGAATGGCTTTTTTGATTAGTGACAGGCCATAAGTCGGCTGCTTGGCCAAATGCTCGGCCAGTTTTTTCGCTTCCACTTGCAGTTGCTCATCTTCAACCACCTGCCAGATCATGCCCAGTTGTGCTGCGCGCTCAGCCGGAATTTTATCGCCGAGCATCGCTAAGCCCATCGCCTGGGCACGCCCGACCAGACGCGGCAAGAACCAGGTGCCGCCTGAATCTGGTACTAAACCTAGACGACAAAAGGCCTGAATAAAGGAAGCCGATTTTGCAGCAACTACAATGTCACAGGCCAGTGCAATATTGGCACCGGCCCCTGCCGCCACACCATTCACCGCACAAATTACCGGTTTTGGCATTTCAGTAATCAGTTTGATTAAAGGGTTGTAGTATTTTTCAATTGACAGGCCTAAGTCCGGTGCATCAGCATTCGGATCGACCACACGATCATTTAGATCCTGGCCGGCACAGAAACCACGGCCTTCAGCTGAAATCACCACGGCACGAATCTGGCTGTCTTTGGCCCAGGCCTTGATGACCTTGGAGACTTCCTGATGCATGGTTTCATTAAAGCTGTTGAGCTGTTTCGGACGGTTAAAGGTCAGGTAGCCCACTGCATTTTTTTCTTCGACAATAATTGTTTGATATTCCATTACACACCTCTAAATTCTGGTTTTCTTTTTTGTAAAAATGCATTGATGCCTTCTTGGCGATCTTGGGTCGCCGCCAGCCAGACAAAATGCTGACGTTCCAATTTCAGTCCCTGACTTAATGTCACTTCATGAATCGACTTTAAAGATTGCTTGATGGCGCGAATGGCCAGCGGTGCCTGCTTGGCAATTTTTTCCGCTAGTTCCAGTGCGTATTGCACGGTCAGTCCTGTCGGACAAACCTGACTGCTCATGCCATGTTGCAATGCGGTCTGTGCCGAAATCATTTCACCGGTCATGGCCCAGCGCATCGTTAATTGCTGACCGACCAGACGGGCAAGGCGCTGTGTTCCACCGGCGCCCGGCAACATGCCTAAACCAATTTCAGGCAAGGCAAACTGGGCATTGTCGCCAGTTAAAATCATGTCACCATGTAGAGCCAGTTCAAACCCTGCACCAAAGGCATAACCATTCACCGCCATGATTACAGGCTTGGAAAATTCATCAATTTTTTTCCAAAGCAGTGGCCGCTGATCCTGCTGGATGCTGACCACATCTAACTGCGCCAATTCATTTAAATCAGCACCGGCAGCAAAGCATTGCGTATTTCCGGTAATGACCACGGCTTTCACGGCAGCATCTGCTTCCAAGTCCTGTAAACAAGCTGCAATACCTTGCAAGGTCGCATTATTTAGGGCATTGCGCTTTTCCGGGCGATTCAGCTCAATCAGGACTACGCCGGGTTTTGGTGAGCTGGTTTTAATATAGGTCATCCTTGAACTCCTGCTGTGCTCAGTGCTGTAAATTCAGCTGTTATTCATCAAAACTCAGACGTACATTGGCCGTGGTTGGACGTGCCTGACAACTGAGCACATAGCCTTTCTGGATTTCATCTTCTTCCAGACTGTAATTCACCGCCATTTCAACCTGGCCCTCTAACACCTTACATTTACAGGTGGCACAAACACCGCCCTTACAGGCATAAGGCAGATCGGCTCCGGCACGTAGCGCAGCATCTAAAATACTGTCATCCTGTTTGGAGACTTCAACAATCAGCTCGCGACCATCGAGGATGATATTGACGCGTTCTTCGCTGCGACTTTCAATCTGCTGGGCGGTTGCTTTCGGTGCAGTACCCGTATTGAAGCGTTCAGTGTGAATCTTGCTGCGTTGAATGCCCCAAGTCGGTAATACCGTTTCGACCGCCGCCATCATTTCTTCAGGACCACAGGCAAAACAGTGATCTGTGTCGGCTGAAATCAGATTGGCCTGAAACAGCTGCTGCAATTTATCCGCATTGATACGACCGTTAAAGATTTCGCTGTCATTCAGTTCACGTGAAAAAATATTTACCAGTTGCAGACGTTCCTTAAAACGGTCTTTCAAGTCCATGATCTGTTCAGAAAACATGGTCTGTTTCCAGGAACGGTTGCCATATACCAAGGTAAATGTGGCTTCTGCTTGACGGTTTAGCACCGATTTTACAATCGATAAAATTGGCGTAATGCCACTGCCTGCTGCAAACCCTAGATAATTCTGGCCACCGGCCTTGGCTGCTTTTTGAAAGAACACCCCTTGCGGTGGCATGACTTCCAGTACATCGCCCGCTTTGAGATGCGCATTGGCCCAGGTCGAGAACTGACCTTGATCAATTTTTTTAATCGCAATACTCATGTCTTCCTGAGTATCACTACAAATCGAATAGCAACGGCGCAGCTCGCCATCATCACTTAAATAGCGAATGGTCAGGTGTTGACCCGGCTGATATTGAAAAGCATCCATCTGCTCAGGCGCGAGATCAAAAGCAATACAGATTGCCTGCTCGGTTTGTGGCTGAATCGATTTAATGGTTAATGGGATAAATTGGCTCATGGCAAAATCCTTCTTTTAGGTGGCGGTGTTCAGGCTTGTTATTGGTTTACCCTGCCCACCGCGCAATCGTTACAATCAAATACATTTGAAATAGTCAAAAGTTTCTAAGCAGTCCCGACATTGATATAAAGCTTTACAGGCGGTCGAACCGAATTCACTTAATAGTTTGCTGTTGTTACTTAAGCACTGTGGACAGGTGATGCCATCGGTCAATGCCACATGCGTACCACAGCTATGTGACTGGCCTTGCGGCGGGGCAATACCATATTGCTGTAATTTGTGTTTGCCCGATTCACTCATCCAGTCCGTGGTCCAGGCTTCAGACAGATCGACAATGACTTTGACCGGCGTCAAACCGTTGGCCTCGAAAGTCTGGGTAATTTCTGCTTTTAATACATCCGTGGCCGGACAGCCGCTGTAGGTCGGCGTGAGTCGCACCACAATTTCATCCTGCTGATTCAGCTCGACGCCACGAATCATGCCCAGATCAATCACTGACAATACCGGAATCTCTGGATCAGAAACCTGTTGCAAAACGTCCCAACATTGATCTTCTACGTGTCGAATCAGATTCATGCGACTCACTCCCTGTGATTGTGCCGAATTACCAGTTCATGTTTGGATAAGAGCGCTGCATATATTGCAGTTCAGCCAAAATAAAACCGAGATGTTCTGTATGTAAACCCTGTTTAGCCCCACTACGATAAGCGCCCAGCTCTGGCAGGCTTAATTCAAATCGGGCTAATTCGGCTGTAATTGTTTCTAGCCACTGGACTTTTAAATTTTCAATATCTGGAAGGACACCACTATTGACCAGCTGTTTTTCATCTGCAGTCAATACAAAAAGTTCCTCAGTAAAACGCCATAACTGGTTTAAACCTTGCTGAGTTTTTTCATGCGCTTCAGCTGTACCTAGACTTAGGCGTTCCATCCAGGTGGTGGAAAAACGCTGGTGATATTTCACTTCTTTGAGTGACTTTACTGCAAAGGCAGCCAACTCCGGATGCTGACTTTGACTTAAGGCACTAAACAATAAAGCATGATAGTGACCCATCAGCCACTGACGCACCAGAGTCTGGGCAAAGTCACCATTCGGCTGTTCACACAGCAGTAAATTACGATAGTCACGTTCGTTTCGGAAATAAGCCAGCTTGTCTTCATCACGGCCCTGTCCTTCCACTTCACCTGCCAGACTGAGGGCAGTACGTGCCTGACCCAATAAATCCAGTCCGATATTGGCCAAGGCAATATCTAGTTCCAGTTCAGGGGCATGGCCACACCATTCTGCCAAACGATGCGACAACACCAGTTGACTGTCGCCCACATGTAAAAGAAATTCTGCCAATACTTGATTTGTCATAATCTTCACCTTTCCCTTTACATGTGCTCGATGCCAGCTGGAATGTTATAAAAGGTTGGATGGCGATAGACCTTGTCCAAAGCCGGTTCAAAAAATTCTGCTTTTTCATCTGGCTGGGAAGAGGTAATCAATTCAGATTTCACCACCCAGATACTGATCCCTTCATTGCGGCGGGTATACACATCGCGGGCATTTTGTAGTGCGACCTCCTCATCTGGCGCACGCAGGCTGCCAACATGACGGTGACTCAGACCCTGTTTACTACGCACAAACACTTCATAAAGTGACCAGTTGTTTTTGTTATTCATGAGCAAATTTCCCTATATTGATCAAACTGTTTTAAGCAACTTTTTGTGCTGCTGACTGTTGCTGCTGTTTTTGCGCATAGACTGCTGCTGAATCACGTACCCACTTACCGCCTTCCCAAGCTTTGCGGCGTGCTTCAATACGCTCATGGTTACACGGTCCCTTGCCTGCAAGAATCGCAAAGAACTCATCCCAATTGATTTCACCAAATTCATAATGTCCGGTTGCTTCATTGAATTTAAGGTCTGGATCGGGAACGGTTAAACCCAGCTGCAAGACTTGCGATACAGTGTTATCGACAAATTTCTGACGTAAATCATCGTTGCTGAATAATTTAATTTTCCACTGCATGCTTTGTGCACTATTCGGTGAATTATCATCACTTGGACCAAACATCATCAGTGCCGGCCACCAGAAACGGTTCACCGCATCCTGTGCCATCTGCTTTTGTTCCGGCGTACCATTGGCCAATTCCATCATGGCTTCAAAGCCCTGACGCTGATGAAAACTCTCTTCCTTACAAACGCGCACCATGGCACGGGCATAAGGACCGTAAGACGTACGGCACAGCGCAACCTGATTGACAATAGCCGCACCATCCACCAGCCAGCCAATCGCTGCAACATCGGCCCAGCTCAGGGTTGGATAGTTAAAAATTGAGGAATATTTCATGCGACCGGCAATCAGTTTATCCATCATGTCGTCACGATCGGCACCCAGGGTTTCTGCAGCACTGTACAGATACAAAGCATGACCGGCTTCATCCTGAACTTTTGCCATCAGCACGGCTTTACGTTTTAAAGTCGGTGCACGGGTAATCCAGTTGCCTTCCGGCAACATGCCCACCACTTCAGAGTGTGCATGCTGACCAATCTGACGAATTAAAGTTTTACGATAAGCCTCCGGCATCCAGTCCTTCGGCTCGATGGAAATATCCTTTTCAATCTTTTGATCAAAGATTTGTTGTTGATTATTCATTGTTCCCTCACTTATCCCAAGTGTTGATACACTCAAATTAAAACGATACAAAATTAAAATCAATATCTATTTATTGGTATCATTTAATTTTTATTGCTTATTTTTAATAAATGATTGTTTTATATAGTTTAATATTTTTTATTTTATTCCTAATCATTTTTAAACACAGATTTATGATTGACATTTTCACTTTTTCAACACAAATTATGAAACATCAAAATTAAAATACATCTCAAAACGTATCATAAATGGAGTTTTTACCATGTTAGAGTTAGACAGCAACTCAAGCACAATGGATTATCAAGATACTGAATCAACTCATAATCCTATTGCCATCAAAAGCTTAGCTTCACTGGTGTACGGCCAGGAATACACAGCGCAAGCCGATTTACGTACGGTTTATCATGCCATTAGCGGTGAAGCGGTTTATCAGGTCGGCAGTCAGGGCATCGATACCCAAGCTGTAGTCAAGTATGCCAAACAAAAAGGCGCGACTATCGCCACATGGACCTTCCATCAACGTGCCAATGCACTGAAGCAAGTGGCACAGTATTTGATGGAGCGCAAAGAAGACTTTTATGAACTTGCCAAGGCGACCGGCTGTACCCGTAAAGATGCCTGGATTGATATTGAAGGCGGGATTGGCACCTTATATGCCTATTCGAGTTTGGTGCGTCGTGAACTGAGTGATGAAACAGCATGGGTCGAAGATGCCTGGATTCCTCTTTCTAAGCAAGGTAGCTTTGGCGCGAAACATATTCTGACGCCTAAAGCCGGTGTTGCCGTGCATATCAATGCCTTTAACTTTCCAATCTGGGGCATGCTGGAGAAAATCGCTCCTACGCTACTGGCAGGCGTACCCTGTATTGTCAAACCGGCGACCGAAGGTGCCGAGCTGACCCATGCCGTGGTCAAAGCCATTCATGAAAGCGGTTTCTTGCCAGAAGGTTCATTGCAGCTCATTTGCGGACAGGTTTATGATTTGTTTGATTATTTAAATCCTCAGGATACGGTCACCTTTACCGGTTCTGCATCAACCGGGCAAAAACTGCGTTCGCATCCACACTTAAATGCCTACTCGATTCCATTCACTATGGAAGCAGATTCGGTCAATAGTGCGATTTTGACGGCGCAAGCCAATGATGAAACGATTGATTTATTTGTTCGTGAAGTTTTCCGTGAAATGACCACTAAAGCCGGACAAAAATGCACCGCCATTCGTCGTGCCTTTGTTCCAGCCGAGCTGCTGGATACAGTACAAGACCGTCTGATTGAAAAACTGAAAAAAGTGGTTGTCGGTGATCCGGCTCAGGAAGGCGTGACAATGGGTGCTTTGGCCAGCGTCAAACAGAAACATGATGTCGCGGCAAAAGTTGAACAGCTCAGCCAGGATGCAGAAATTGTGTTCGGTAGTCACTTGCGTCAGGACTTTAAGATTCAAGTACAAAATACTGAGAAGTCCGCATGTTATCCACCAACAGTTTTGGTCTGCAAAGCACCGGCTCAGGCAGAAAATATTCATAAAATTGAAGCCTTTGGACCTGTAGTCACTTTAATGCCATATACTGACCTGGCTCAGCTGGCTGACCTGGTGGCACGTGGCGAAGGTAGTCTGGTAGCATCCATCGTACGCAATACCGATGAAAATATTGAACAACTGCTCAGCAAAATTGCGCCATGGCATGGCCGTGTCCATATTCTGGATGCTGAAAGTGCCAAAGAAAGTACCGGACATGGCTCGCCACTACCTTTGCTGGTGCATGGCGGACCGGGACGTGCCGGTGGCGGTGAGGAGCTCGGTGGCTTACGTGCAGTGAAACATTATATGCAACGGACTGCAATTCAAGGTTCCCCGAATGCCATGACCCAAGTCGGTCATAGCTGGACGGCTGGTGCTCAGGTCTTTGAAGACCGTGTGCATCCATTCAAAAAATCATTTGATGAATTGCGTATCGGTGAGCGTTTACTGACTGCACGACGTAGCGTGACCGAAGCCGATCTGGTGAATTTCGGCTGCCTGAGCGGTGATCACTTCTATGCGCATATGGACAAGATTGCTGCAGCAGAATCCCTGTTTGGTGAACGTGTGGCACATGGCTATTTCGTGGTATCTGCCGCGGCCGGTTTATTCGTTGATGCTGCTCAGGGCCCAGTCATTGCAAACTATGGTATGGACAACTTGCGCTTTGTTGAACCAGTGAAAATTGGCGATACCATTCAGGTAGAATTGACCTGTAAGCAGAAAACTCCAAAAGCACTGCGCGATCCGGCACAGAAACCACATGGTGTCGTGGTCTGGGATATTAAAGTGAAAAACCAGCGCAATGAACTGGTTGCAACCTACGATATTTTAACGCTGGTTGAACGTGGCTAAAAATTCATACAAAAAAAAGGAATCATTATGATTCCTTTTTTTTATCTTTAAAAATTATTTGTATCTATTTTTAAAAACAGATTGACGTCTATCTATTTAGCCTCTAGATTACTTAAATGCGATACAACATAAAAATAACAATCAGATTAAAAGTATCAAATAAATATCTCAAACGATCAGCACAGGATGTTGCATGATGAATGATAAATCGCTGAACCTAGAAATAGTTGAAAGGACGATTCAACCAACAGATCAAAATTTTGAGCCTATACCGACAGAAACGGCCGTACCGCTGTCTGAACAGATTGAACCACCACCGGAAAGCAGCACCTATCAATGGTATGTGGTGGTCATTTGTATGGTGGCTTACATTCTGTCATTTGTAGACCGTCAAATTTTATCGCTCATGATTGAACCGATTAAAGCCGATTTAATGCTGAGCGATACTCAGTTTAGTCTGTTACAGGGTCTGGCCTTCTCCTTATTTTATGCCATTATGGGCTTGCCCATTGCCGCATTGGCGGATCAAAAGTCACGGATTAAAATTATTGCAACCGGGATTGCATTCTGGAGTCTCGCTACAGCGGCTTGTGGCCTCAGTAAAAACTTTATTCAAATGTTTATTGCACGTCTGAGTGTGGGTGCCGGTGAAGCTGCGCTTTCCCCTGCCTTTTATTCAATCGTTGCCGATTTATTTCCGAAAGATAAATTAGGCCGTGCACTCGGTGTATATGCGATTGGTGCCTTTATTGGTTCGGGCCTAGCTTTCCTGATTGGCGGCTATGTGATTGGCCTGCTAAAAGATGTCAGCTTCGTAGCCTTACCCCTCATTGGTGAAGTGAAAACCTGGCAACTTACCTTTATGATTGTGGGTCTTCCAGGCGTATTACTAGCCCTACTCATGGTGCTGACGGTGCGTGAACCTGCACGTAAGGGTATGAAAGTCGATCAGGATGGCCAGGTCATTAAAGCCTCTTTCAAAAATTCGATTGGTTTTATCAAGACACATAAAAAGACCTTCTTCTGTCATTTTATTGGCTTTTCTTTTTACACCATGATGCTGTATTCGCTGCTGGGCTGGGCACCTGCCTATTACATGCGTAATTTCGGTCTGGATGCGAGTCAAACCGGTTATATCCTTGGGACGATTATTCTAGTCGCGAATACTTCGGGTGCCTTATTCTGTGGCTGGTTGATCGACTTCTTCTCGAAACGTGGCTATAGCGATGCTGCAATTCGTACCGGTGCCATTGGCTGTGCGGCGCTGATTATTCCGAGTGTGCTGTTCACTCAGGTCGATAATATGCAGCTTTCATTTGCGCTGATTTTTGTGGCGATGTTCTTCTCCACTTTCCCGATTCCTGCATCGGCTGCTGCTACGCAAATGCTGACACCAAACCAGCTACGCGCACAGGTATCTGCCAAGTTCCTGCTGGTTTCAAACCTGATTGCCTTAGGCATCGGAACCACCGCTGTGGCATTAATAACGGATAAATATTTCCAGAATACCTTAATGGTTGGTAACTCGATCTCGATCGTCAATGCCATTGCCGGATTGATTGGTTGCTTCCTGTTGTACAAGGGCTGTCAGTATTATCGTGAGAGTATGAAAGTCGAGAAACTGGCTGATTAAAATGGCTGGATATCGCTAAATCATCCTAAGCTTCACTTTTAAAGGCCTTTAATCCACATTAAGGGCCTTTTTATATCAGCCCAAAAAGTTCAATTTTCAGGTTCTCAGATTTCAATTCCCATCCAGCCTAGACAGGCTGCCTAAAAAAACGTATAACACCGTTTTAAATTTACAGGTGTGCACCGTTGAAACTTGTGCTTGCTCCCATGGAAGGCTTAACCGATCCGATTATGCGTGATGTGCTGACATCCGTAGGTAGCTTTGACTGGTGCGTGACCGAGTTTATCCGTGTCACCGACTCTATCCTGCCCGATCATGTTTATCACAGTTACTGCCCGGAATTGCTCAATGATGGCAAGACGGCGGCGGGTACGCCGGTACATGTGCAGTTTCTGGGAAATAATCCGGAAATGCTGGCAGCAAATGCAGCCAAAGTTGCCGCGATGGGTGCACCGGCAATCGACCTGAATTTTGGTTGTCCTGCGAAAACCGTGAACCGTCATCGCGGCGGTTCCGTTTTACTGGATGAACCCGAAGTGGTACATGAGTTAGTCAAAGCCGTGCGGGATGCAGTACCGGCGCATATTCCGGTGTCTGCGAAAATGCGTCTGGGTTATATGGACCGCAACTTTATGCTGGACAATGCCCATGCTATTGAAGATGCAGGAGCATCTTGGGTGACGGTGCATGCGCGCACCAAAGCCGATGGCTATACCCCGCCTGCTTTTTGGGACCAGCTACAACCGATTCGTGAAGCACTGAAAATTAATGTGATTGCCAATGGTGAAATCTGGAACAATACCGATGCCAAACAGTGTCGTCTGGAATCCGGTTGCGAAGACCTGATGATTGGCCGTGGTGCCGTGACCACACCCGACCTGACCCAATGTATCCGTCAAAATTCGGATGCACCTTTGATGAACTGGAATGAACTGCTGGAACTGCAAATTCGTTTTATCAATGGCCCCGCCAAAACTGAGATCGGGATGGTCGGTCGTTACAAGCAATGGCTCGGCATGATGTCGAAACATTATCCTGAAGCCAAAGCCTTATGGGATGAAGTAAAGCGGATTAAAGTTCTGACTGAAATGACCGAAAAACTGAAAGCCTCAACTATGTAAATGCAAAAGCCTTTGAATGATTCAAAGGCTTTTTTTGATTCTATAAATCATTTTAAGGCTGCTTATGCTGTTTTAAGCTTTCTACATGTTTCCGATTGGTTTTCCAGGATTTTTCTAAAAGCTCTTTTTCTAAACGCAGTTGTATCCGTTTTAATTTTGTTTCAGAAATCATCTGTTGATCAAAACTTTTCACATAATCGGTCCAGCCTGCACCGCAAAATACCTCATTCGGCATTGGTGTTTTAAATACCGCATCCGGCATAAATACAATCACGGAATGCAAAAGATCTGGCTCCACAATATCAGTCAGTAATTGTTCCAGAACTTTGATGTGTTTATAGTTTTGATGAATCGGATTTTGAAATGTATAACTGTTTTTATAAATTTTCTGGGTCCATTGTTTCTGACGCGCGCTTGCAAAAATCCAGTCCTTATAGTTTTTGGTTTCAATCACAAAGATGCCATAAGGACTTAATAGCAGATGATCGATTTGTGTGGTGGCACCTGCTCCATCTGGAAGGGTCAAATCATTCAGCAGAATGTATTCAGGGTCTTTTAAATACAGTTTGACATGGGCAGCAACCGCAAATTCTCCTAATTTCCCTTTTAAAAATGGCTTAAATAATTTAAAAACAATCACGCCAAAGAACAGCAGAAAAATCCACCATACACTGGACCAGAGCGAACTTAATATCTGTAATGTGGAATGTTCAATATTCTAATTTTCATTTATTTTAAGACTTCGATCTTAATGCGTTCGCTCAATATTTAACAGAATTTCTTTTTTATCCAAACCACCGGCGAAGCCCACCAGCTTACCACTGCTGCCAATCACCCGATGACAGGGTGCAATAATCGAAATCGGGTTTTTCCCGTTGGCTGCACCCACGGCACGCACTGCTTTAACATTACCCACCTGCTCGGCAATATCGCGATAGCTTCGGGTCTGGCCATAAGGAATATTCAGCAGAGCCTGCCAGACTTTTTTCTGAAAATCGGTTCCGGCAAAGTCCAAAGGCAAGTCAAAAACATTGCGCTGACCAGCAAAATACTCCTGAAGCTGGCGTCTGGTTTCAATCAATACCGGATGCTGCGGATCTTCCACCAAGGTCGCCAGTTTCACCCGATTCGGCTGTTCACAATCCCAAAGCACAGCTACCAGTGCGGTGTCATTCGCGACCAGTCGTAACTGACCGACTGGAGAATCCATATAGAGATAACTTAAGTTCATGCTTACACCCTGTCCCGGATCAGCGGAGTTTATTTTCTATTTTAACTCAGTTCACCGAGACAGGCTGAAACAAATTATGAAGAAGATACTTTCATCAGCACCAGACCGGAAATAATCAATACTGCAGCCAGCATACGCATGGCCGATGTCGGCTCACCCAGAACTAAAATCCCGATCAGAAATGAACCCACAGCCCCGATTCCGGTCCAGATCACGTAAGCTGTGCCTAATGGCAAAGTACGCATGGCATAGGCCAGTAAGGCAAAGCTGAGAATCATAAAGAAAATGGTGATGATACTTGGCGTTAATCGGGTAAATCCTTCGGACAATTTCATGGAATATGCCCAAACGATTTCAAAAACACCTGCGAATATAAGTGCAATCCAGGCCATGCAGCCCTCCTCTTTTATCTAAGAATCAGGCCGTCCTGACGATTTTTCCTGTGCATTTCAGCATGAAATAGACAAGGGAGGTCGTTCCTCCTACCTATAAAAAAATTTATAAAACCAGATTACGCACACCTGATTATTTTTACAAAACATGACTCTTAGAGATGCAACTTAACCTGATCTTACTCAAATCTTCAAGACATTTGTCGCTGCTGTTATTATGGTAGATATTCAAAATGATCATTCAGAAATAGCCCCTATGATCAGGCAAATTCAACAACAACAATTTCACAAAAATAAGTGCAGCATATCAAGTTATACACATCCATTAAATTTAAATAACGAGCAAAGAGATTATACAATGAAATACAATTTTAAGACCTATTGATCACTTTTTATTTAACATGATTATGAACCTATGATGAATAAACGACCCCTAAACAAGAGGGGTTGTAAGGTATAAAAAGAACCAGATTTGAGCTCTTTTTATACAAACTTCGTCTAAGGCATAATCAATCTGGCTACAAATGATTACATTTTACACAACATATCCATATGGTTACCCACATGGATATCTACACACTTATCCATAAAGTTATCCACATATTTATGTGCATACTACTTTTTAGCGATTAGAGTTGAACCTGACCGACTTTGGCTAATTCTGCACGCATTTCATCAATTACAGCTTTATAATCCGGCTTGCCAAAAATAGCAGATCCAGCGACAAACATATCCGCCCCCGCTTCGGCAATTGCACGAATATTGCTTGGGGTAACACCGCCATCGACTTCCAGCTGAATATCACGCCCTGAAGCATCGATCAGTTTACGGGCCTGACGCAGTTTATCCAAAGTCATCGGAATGAATTTCTGTCCACCAAAACCCGGGTTTACACTCATCAACAGAATTTGATCTACTTTATCTAATACATAATCCAGATAATGCAGCGGTGTGGCCGGGTTAAAGACTAAACCGGCTTTTGCACCACCCGATTTGATCAACTGTAAAGAACGGTCAATATGGTCAGATGCTTCCGGGTGGAAGGTAATGATATCGGCACCTGCTTCAAGGAAATCCCCGATCATACGATCTACCGGTTTCACCATCAAATGCACATCAATCGGGGCTTTGATCCCATAGTTTTTCAATGCCTTACAAACGCCTGCACCAAAAGTCAGATTCGGTACATAATGATTATCCATCACATCAAAATGAACAACATCTGCCCCTGCTGCCAAGACGTTCTCGACTTCTTCACCTAATCGGGCGAAATCGGCAGATAAAATTGAAGGTGCAATTAAATATGGCTTGGACATGGGAGAACCTGGCTAGCTAAAATTGGATTTTTCTCATTATAACAAATCCAGTCCGGCTACTGTGACCTTGATGTTGCAAGAATAAAACGCTGTGTAACGCTTTAAGGCTTATGAATGCCTTTCAATTTGGTTTAAAGTCCTGACAAGGATAAAAAGTTTAGAGGAGTAAGAATGCAAAGTACCGCCCAGATCCAGACTCAACAGGCGCAGCGCCTTGCCAAACGCCTGGCCAATCACTGGAAGCATAAGTTTACCATCGAAGAAACAGACCAGCAGTTCCTGATTCATTTTCCGAGTGCAGAGCTGATGTTAATTCCTCAGACTGAGCACTTGCTGGTGACCATCCAAAGTAGCGATGAATCTACCGATTTCGATAAACTGGAAAATGTGGTTCTGGATCATCTCATTCGCATGGGACAGGAAGATTTAACAGCAGACTGGCAAAGATAAGCGATAAAAAGCCCTGATGATCTTATATCTAGTAGGGCTTTTTTATATGAATAATGTTAAATTTAAGGCTGAAGCTGTACCGCATGAAACTGTAGATGGTCATCCATAAAACTTTGAATAAAGTAATAGCCATGATCATAACCCTGATGTTCACGCAAGGTCAGCGACTGGTTCACGACATCACAGGCCTGCTGGAACAGCGCCGGATTCAGCTGGCTATAGAACTGGTCTGAAAAACCCTGATCAATCAGGATGTCAGCGAATAAGGCCCCTTTCTCTTTAACCAGTGCAGTCGCATCATGCTTGAGCCATTCTTCACGGTTTTCACCCAGATAATTCGAGAAAGCTTTGTCTCCCCAAGGACATTGGCTTGGTGCACAGATCGGTGCAAAAGCCGAAACTGAACTAAATTTTTCTGGATATTTAAAAGCCAGAGTTAATGCACCATGTCCTCCCATACTGTGACCGAATATGCCAATCTTACCCGACTGAATCACAAACTCTTCAATGACCAGCGCATAGAGTTCATCGACGATGAAGCTTTCCATCTGATAATGTTCAGCCCACGGCGCTTCGGTGGCATTGATATAAAAACCTGCTCCCTGACCGATATCCCAGTGATCGCCTTCTGCCACAGCTTCACCGCGTGGCGATGTATCCGGTGTGATTAAAATCAGGCCCAATTGTGCTGCCAGACGCTGCGCATGTGCCTTAATCGCAAAGGTTTCCTCGGTACAGGTCAAGCCTGCCAGATAAAACAATGCCGGACAGCTATGACCTTCTAGGGCTTGAGGCGGCAGATAAATACCAAATTTGGTGGATGTTTTCAGTACTTTCGAATCAAAGCGATAAATCCGCTGTTCACCTTCAAAGCTTCTATTGTTCTGTACGAGTTCCATGGCATATTCCTTATGATTGCAGCATATCTGCTGATGACATTGATCTAAGGTGATTGTGTCATTGTACTGGTTTGCGGAAATAAACGTTGTTCCAGCTGTGGCAACATCAATTGCATATTCTTGCCAATCACCCATTGCGGTTCTGAAGGCTCGAAGCCTTGCGCTGATTCCCATTTTGCTACGGTATCTCTGGCCTGTTCGAACGCGGCTTGCAGACTGCTATTTTCACGCATCGCTTCATCAAAGAATGCACGGCCAAAATAGGTATAATCCGCTTCATTGGAGCAGCCAAAAGACTGACGGTCGGCTGCCGAAGCCGTAATCACCAGGGTATTGTCATTCTGCAGGGCCGAAGCAAAGCTGCCGGAAAAACAGGCCGAGATCACAATCACACGCCAGCGAATGCCTGCTGCATCCAGTGTTTCACGTAACCATTTTGGATCGACCTGGGCCAAATCTAGCGGCGCATTTTCCATTTCAAACACATTTGGCAGACCATGAGAGGTCATATATAAAAATAACACATCACTTTCACGGTTCATCTGCTGGCCCATACGGCGCAATGCCAGTTCCATACTGGTCTTGGAGGCAATCGGCAGGGTGGTACGTGTCGCCGGATGATTGACCAAAGCAATAGAACGGCCATAAGTGCCAAAACGGGTATCAAACTGCTCTTTAATCCGCTCAATTTCAGAATGAAATACATCCTGATAACTTGCGCCAGCCACGCCCATAAAATACCAGTGCGATTGGGCAAATTCACCGTATTCGATATTTTCCAGGGCTTTGTTCAGCAAAATTGGCTGCGCATAAAATGCATCTTCGGCAAAGCTCGGTGGAATTTCTTCGACTTTCCAGATCGGTTGATCTTTGACTGAAATTTGCCAGACCACCAGCGTAAACAGGGTCGCCAGCATAATCAGCGCACGCTCCCACCAAGGCCATTTTAATTCACGTGAAATTACCCAGACCACAGCCAGACTTTGCCAGACAAATAACATGACAAACAGGGTCGGAATATAGTCATAGAGGATATAAGGCAGATAGTCCAGATCGCCCAGATATTGAATCAGGCACTGGAACAGCATGATATGGGTATCTATAACCAACCATAACAATGCCGGCACCAGCATCAAACGCAGGTTATTGATCCGTTGCGACAGAAAGATACCCACAATCAGCGCAATAAAAGGCCAAAGTGCATAACTAATCAGACCTTGAGAGTTAAAATCTCCCATACGGCCTGAACTGAGCCAGCTAAATAGGCTGTTGGCACAACCACCCAGAATCCCCCAGAACACCAATTGCATGATCGATGGACGAACCAGTTGCAATGAACGCCGAGATCCCAGAAATAACCACATCCCGGCAATTTGGTTGCTCTTAAAATCGTGCCAAAAATTAATGGAGGGTTTAAAGTCGATCATAGAATTTCAAGGAGATCAGTGGCTCGCTAAGGTGCTGAATAAGTTTATGCTTGATAACGGTTTTATCAATGCCAATTGTTAAATATACAACAAATCCTTGCTTAATATTGAAACAATTATCTTATTCAGCCACAAGTTCATGCTGAAAATATGCATCAAAACGGCAGGCATCACCTTGCCATTGATGATGAGGTTCTTTTTCTGCCAAAAACACCGCCAGACGTGGACGTTTGACCACCACACGTTTGGCAATTTTTTGCGCCAATTCCAACAGGTTATCACCCAGATCCATTTCGCCATCTTCAGGCAAAAGCATGTGCAAGAGCTGCATCTGTTTTTTGACTTGCGCCTGTTTCTTGACCGCCTGCTGGTTCTGATCCCGCTGCGGGAACATCGGATCCAGATAGACCACATCTACAGTTCGATGCTGCTCGGCTTGCTGCTTCAGATAATCGGCTGAATCAGAAAAGACCAGTTGAATCCGTGATACGACTTGACTCAGGAATGCATCAGATTGTGCACGGGTATGGGTATCTTCAAGTAAAGTAAATAATATGGGATGTCGTTCGACCAGCGTGACTTGGGCACCTAAATGCGCCATCAATAAACTGTCATGTCCCAGACCCGCGGTGGCATCGATCAAGCTCGGTTTCTCGGCTAAATGACAGGCACGTGCAATCATTTCAGATTTTAAAGATGCACGTTTTAAACGTCCGGTCTCGGCTTGCCAGTCCGGTTGCATTTTCATGCCATGGGCACAAAGCCAAAGTCCATTCTCATCCACACATAAGGCCAGTTCAGGATTCAGACGAAAGAAACGTGCATTGAGTTTTTCAACCGTTTCAATTTCGACCTGCACCCCACGAGAAGAAAGCACAGCCCCGAAGTGCTGTGCTTTCTGTTGATCGTCAGATTCGGCATATAAGCGAATCGCGCTTACCATAATTTCCAACCTGTATAGGCAAATAATAAAATCAGCAGACCCGAAGCAATACGATACCAGGCAAAGATCATAAAGTCGCGTTTAGCGACATAAGCCACCAGCGCGCGGATGAGTAACAGTGCCGAAATAAAAGAAACCAGAAGCCCGACCCCGATCACGGCCCAGTCTTCAGTAGTATTTAGCACATCATAACTTTGATAAAGATCCAGCAGGCCGGCACCAATAATGACCGGAATACCCAGAAAGAATGAAAATTCAGTCGCGGCCTTACGTGATACACCTAAAAACATCGCACCGATAATGGTCGCACCTGAACGGGAGGTTCCCGGAATCAAGGACAAGACCTGAATCAGACCAATCCAGATGGCATCTTTAATACTGAGATCTTCAACTTCATGTGCACGAACTTGAGGCGGATGTTTTTCAATCCAGATAATGATCAGGCCACCCACAATCAAACCAATGGCAATAGCAATATCATTAAACAGAAACTGTTTGACCGTTTGCCCCAAGGTCAGTCCAATCAATATAATTGGAATCGAGGCCAAAATCAGGCCAATCCCTAAGCGACGACCCTGTGGCTCACCGCTGACAATCCCGGTTGCTGCTCCCCAAAGACGGGCCCAATATTCATAAATTACCGCTGCAATGGCACCCATTTGAATAGCAATGACGAATACATCACTCTTTTCCTTGGTCCAGAAATTCATTAATTCTGATGCCAAAATTAAATGGCCAGTACTGGAAATCGGCAAAAATTCGGTAATACCTTCGATAATACCCATGATTGCCGCTTTGAGTAGCAGTAAAAGATCCATGCTTTATCCTAATTAATTATGCTTTGCCTTGTTCAGGAATTTTTTTCCACGCGTTATCACGTAAATAGACCGGCAGCGCCAATTCTGCACTGACCCAGTTTTCTGTGTGTGCTGCTGCACGTGCGATGCTGGCAATATCCTGTGCGGTCGCATGCACATTTTTATACATTGAAGTTTCAGTTTGTACCAGCTCAGCACCAGAGCCCACCGGCGTAAACCGAACAGCCTGACTGCCTTCGGCATAACTTAATAATTGTTCTTCATCGACCGGCTGCATGATCCCCTCTGCATCCAGTTGATAGCTCGCGATATAAACTTCGCTCATGCGTGCATCTAACACGGCAGAAACTTCGCTTAAACCATGTACACGGTAAGCTGCCTGCGCCAAGGCCTGTAAAGTCGACACCGGAATCACCGGCACATCATTTGACCAGGCCAGCGCCTGCGTGACTGCGGCATTAATCCGCACGCCGCTAAAAGAACCCGGACCACGACTAAAAGCAATCGCGGTTAAATCGCCAATCGTCAATCCAAGATCTTGCAGACCTTGTTCAATCATTGGGAGAATCGTTTGCGTTTGTGCCTTGGCGCGCGCATCAAGCTGAAAAAATAGTTCTTGAGTATCATCGATCACAGAGACGGAACACTGCTCATTGGCAGTCTCCAATGCCAGCACTTTCATGCACAACCTTAATTCAGAGAATATAAAAAACGCGGATATAATACTCCACTCATATCCGCTACGCGAGATTTTCCCGAAACAGATACAAAAATGCCTAGAAAATTCTAGGCTTATCATGATTCTCTAGAACATCGTATTAAAGCTGAATTTGTTCCAGATCCTGAAATTTCTGAAAATGCCCGGCATAGTGCAGGGCACTCATTTTCAGCTTTTGAATACTGTCTTGATCCAGCGTTTTCACCACTTTGCCCGGTGAACCCATCACCACCGAATTATCCGGAATGATCTTGCCTTCAGGAATCAGGGCATTGGCACCAATAATACAATTCTTGCCAATCACCGCATGATTCAGAATCACCGCCTGAATCCCGATCAGGCTGTTATGACCAATGGTACAGCCATGTAGCATGGCCTGATGTCCGATGGTGACATAATTTCCAATTTGCATCTCAATACCGGCATCGGTATGCAGCACAGCATTTTCCTGCACATTGCTGAAATCACCCAGTTTGATTTTACTGTTATCTGCCCGTACCACAGCACCAAACCAGATGCTGACCTGCTGCCCGAGTTCGACTTGTCCAATTACTGTTGCCGTTGGTGCGACCCAGCCATCCCATGGCTGCTGTGTAGCAGTCGGTGTGTGTCCCTGAAATTTATACAACATTGATAAAATCCTGTTCAATGGTTAAAAAAATTTGGAGCGTTTAAAACTTGGTGAATTGAGCAGGAATGGCCAGTCTTTTTTATAATCCAATCCATACTGGAACAAAGAAATCAGCATACGTGCCGTCAATCCCCAGACCACTTCATTTTCTACCCGCATACTTGGAAAATATAAAGATTGCTGGGCAAAGCGGACTTCATAAGGTGTGGGCGTGGCTTCAAGCAAATGTTGCAATGAGGCAAAGAAAATCCGGTCGATTTCCGTTGGTTGCGGAATCAGCTGCACTTGCGGCGGAATCAGCCCGACAATCGGCTTAACCAGCATGCCATTACGGGCTTTCTGCATGGGCAAGTCCCCCATCAGCTGCACATCAAAGGGATTTAATGCCGTTTCCTCATAGGCTTCTCTTAAAGCCACGACAATATTGCTGGTATCTTGTGGATCGCGCTTGCCACCCGGAAACGAAACCTCTCCGGCATGATTATTCAAATAGGCCGAACGGCGGGTCAGCAATACTTTGGGATCAGCTTCATCGGTGATCGCAATCAACACGGCAGCATGCGCAGATCGAATACGCCTGGAAAAGCGTAATCGTTGCTGCAACTTTTGTGTCAACTCACGCGCATCCATTCTTTCAGCCCTAGCCATGATCATAATTTCATCATAGCTGATTTTTGATTCAGCGGGATAGAAATGATGCCAAATTTTGATTTTTCAGTTATCCTGAGCTTACTTTTATCATTGATGATGAATATGAACTTCTGTGTGAATTGTGGACATAAAACGACCGAAAAAATTCCTTTGGGCGACCAACAAATCCGCAGCGTGTGTAATTCATGTGGCTCTATTCATTATATTAATCCAAAAGTCATTTGTGGCGCGCTGGTACTCTGGGACAATAAAGTCCTGCTGTGCCGCCGCGCCATTGAACCGCGTTACGGTTTATGGACTTTACCTGCCGGCTATATGGAACTGTTTGAAACCATGGAGCAAGGTGCTGCACGGGAAACCCGTGAAGAAGCTGAAGCCGAAGTGGAGATTGAGCAGTTGTACTGTATGTATAACATTCCGCGTATTGGCCAGATTTATGTGCTGTTCAAAGCCAATCTGATTGATGGAAAATTTGGTGCTGGTGAGGAAACCATCGAAGCACGTTTATTCGATGAAGCAGATATTCCGTGGACCGAGCTGGCTTTCCCAAGTGTAGAACATACACTAAGACATTATTTTGCAGACCGTAAAAATAATATTTTCCCGATGCATTTAGAAACCTTAGGTTCGCGTCTGGATCATACCGGTTAAATCCAATAGATTGAGCGCGCATAAAAAAATCCCATACGCAGATGGGATTTTTTTATTTATGGGACATTACGCTTTAGCTTTGACGCGATAACAATCTGCAAGTTTAAACTCAACAGACCCACCGCTTCGTTTGGCCAGACCAATATCGTCAGGCGTTTCATCCTCATTATTATTGTTATAAATTTTCTGGAAACTGGCATAGGTATTGGCCCATTGCACGCCGTCTCCGACCGAATTCAGGAAGGTGACCCGCCCATTCTGACCGGCAGCAGTATCCAGTACATTGGACAAATTCAGCAGAGCACCGCCAATCACAATCGAATCATTTGAATTTGGTGAAGACTGGATGCGTGAATCGACCCCAACCAATGCACCATTCAAATCCCCTAATTTTACATTGGCCAAAATCAGACGCATCGAAACCGATTTATCACGAACAAATGCACGGCCTAAAGTTCCAAGCCGGTATTGCTGTACGCCATTCAATAATAAATTGTTATCAAGCACATCGCCCTCACAGCCTGTTATTGGGTCGGTCGCAAGATTATTCTCAGATTGCATATTGGTTCGCACATCACCATTACTATCAATCACAATCCCCAAAGTGACTGGACTGACCGTCGTATCACTAAACTTAAACTCCAGATTGGCATACATCGGGAAGATATACTTCTCCCCACTGGCTACATTCTGCTCTGTTTTAAATACCGCACGATCCAGATAGCTGATTGGAAAAATTTTATATAAATCAACACTTCCATTATATTGATCACCATCCGCATCCAGACGCCATGCCCCTAAACTGGCTTGATCAGATGCATCCAGCTGTGTTTTCCCAGTGACCATCTTATAAAAAGCTTCTTTACCCGCAATCACATAATCATTCAGCAAACTGCCCCGATACAGTTCAAGTGGCGTAGCGTTATTTGCGACATTTAAACGATAAGGTGCAGTAATCGTTTTGCTGGTAGGATGAATCCATGAACTTTGCGGATCGGCCGTCATTTGTGCAGGTTTCACATTACGAATGAGTTCAGCATTAATTCCACCCAGTGAAGATAGATTTTTTGCGGGCAGTTTTAACTGGCTATCACGCCATTGCAGGCCACTGCCAAAGGTATAACCCTGACGGTCTGTGATTAGCATAAAATGACCAAATAGATGTTTGGTATTCTGATCTTTAATATCACAAGGTGTTTTATTGCATCCCACCAGTCCATCTGAACCCGACTGGATGCTACCAATCACACCGGAGGTTGAAAATAGTGAAAATTCCGGCTGATAAACCGCGGCATTGGCAATGGTTACCAGTTTTTTCACTGTAGCAAAAGCAGCTTCATCAGAAATCTGGTCAACATCGATAAAATCCTTAATTTTTGTGGCGAAGTTAGCATCCGTCAGACTGATATTTCCACTCACTTTAGCCAAGTCTTTACGCATTTCTTCGGTAATATACAAAGGCTGCACATCCGTTGGATTCACAATACGGCCTTCTTGTATCGCCAGAGCTTGCAGAATTTTCACCAGACGCATGGCAACCTGAACTGTAGGATCATTCTGATCTAAGTTATTTACCTGACGTCCAGTAATTCCTTTTGCAATATCGACCACACTTAAACGTGGGAGCTGAGTCTGGGTACTAAAGGTGGCATAATCGCTCAGCTTAAGTTTGCCGAGAGTAATTTTGCTTGAACTAAAACTCTGAATATAAAATTCAACCTCATCCGTCTTTTGACAGGTTCCGGATGCCACGCCAGCATTACTATCAAATAGAGTAATGAAGGTATTTTCTTTATCGCCACTACAATTAAAATTCAAGCCATCCAGCGGATATTCAAGCCCCCATTCCACACAATTATCTGTCCCTGCTGTACAGGTTCCATTGGTCGTGGCTTCATTATTTTTTTCTGGAATCACATTGGCACTCTCCCCACCACATCCTGCGAGTGCAGCCAAAAGTGTAGTTAAAGCAAATGGATATAATATTTTATTTTTCATCTTGTTATACTCGAATAGTCCTTATCGAATGGCGACTAATTTTAGTTGTCCATAATTAGTGAGCATCTTGTCTTCAACATCGATTGCTGAGGCTAAAGGCGTCAATAACACATACTCACTTTGCGCAGGGATCTGAATAATGCCTTCAATACGCTCATGTTGAATAATATTTGCTTGTCCTTCCTGGTTTTTAAAACCACCCGCTCCTTCCAGAACACAGCCTCTATTGTCTAAAAAGACCACAAAAGGCCAATAATAAGTAGGATTTTTTTGGCGTGAAGCATAAGAGTTAATCTGAATATTCTTGATATCAGACTGTAATTGCACGACTTCAAAATCAAACTCATCTGCTTTCAAAGGCGCACGAGGCCATAAATTGACTTCTTTTTTAAGGCTGATCTGTTTGGCTTTTTTGATTTTTTTGTCATTAAAGCACTGTTTTCCCAAACTCTCTCTAGTTTCAGCTTGTGAAATACGGTAATAACTTTGTGCCAGCACCACTGGACCTGTATCCAGTGTAGGCGTTTTAAATAAGGATTTTAATACTGATTGGCCAAGCCCTTTTTCACGCTCAATGGTCTGGATTCGGGTAGAGCCGATATTTTTATCTACCACGCCCTCGGGCATACTGTAGAAACGTTTCCTGCCTTCTAGATTAAATTCTTTATTCTCAAGATATTCACTGTCCACATAGTCCACGCCTTCAATCTGACTGAATCCGGTTTTCTGTAGCATCGGGCTTGAAGCGGGTGTCATGGCCTTAGGCATTTGAGTCAATTGGGTTTCAGATCTTATTAATGGCTTAGATTCTGTCAGTTCTTTCACAATCTGCGGTTGTACTGGTTGTACTGGTTGTACTGGTTGTACTGGTTGTACAACCAGATTATGGTCTGACTTAAGTTCTGCTGGTCTATTTTCTAGGGCTGATACTGTTTCTAAGTTTTGCTTTACAGGAGGTGACTGAACCACTGCAACTGCTATTTTTTTCGATGCTAGAGATTTTTCTTCTGTTTTTTTCTGTGGGTTATGATTACGTGGCACGACTAATGGTCGCCCATCTGGACCAATAATGGTAATAAATTCTCTGGCGCTTGTATAAAAAGATAAGGGTACCAGACTTAATGCCAGTACCACTTTCAATCCAATTTTTTCTGTCTTGATCATTTCTTCCTTACCAACGAGTGCGATAGTTCAAACCTAAAATGGTAATCTTGGTATCTGTTTTCACGTTTAAACCTGCATATGGGTTTAATAACAGGTTATTCACGCCGGTCTGGTTGGCTAAACTACTGGTATTTGCTGGAATTTGATCTTTACTGCGCAAGAAACCAATCGAGAGATCCAAATCAGTATCTGCATCAAAACGATAACCCACACCTAATCCAAATAGCTGTGCACCATTAATAGGAACCATCGTATTGCGCTTATTTTTTGGAATAGCGCTGGTTCGTGGCTCATAACCTGCGCGAAGTTTTAAACGGTCGGTGGCGGAATACTCCATCCCTATTCCGAAATTCCACGGCGATTCGAATCCCATCGGCAAAGCCAACGTGGAATCAGTGACATTAGCAGACAAGATTTTGGCAATTTTTAAGGCTGAAATGGTACGGTCAAACTCGAACTTAAACTCATCCCAAACCTTGTAGTCTGTCCAGCCAATATCAAAATTTACCTGCAAATCTGGCATGACTTTATATTTGATACCTGCCTGAAAATGCGCCGGATATTCAAAATCCATCGACACCAAACCAGACTCACTGGATGGAATATAATTAGGAAACCCAAGAATTGCTGCCAGAATCTGACCCGTCGGTGAAGTCATTAAACCCTTGATCATTTCCTGTGGTGCTTTAGCATTATCAATATGATATTTACCTTTTAAGCGCATTTTTGCCGCACTTTGGTAGACCATACCAAAACTGAAATCTTCGCGTGGCTCCCACAATATCCCGAGGTTATAGCTTGGGCTTAAGTTTTGCTCAAGCTCCAGTTGCATCTGACCAAACTTGCCAAATGGGTTCATTCCCTCATCCGCATTACAGATCCCCAGCAACAGAATATCGGTAATAATGTCGGAGTTTTCTTTAAATGGTGTACAGACAACTTCATCGATCATACGCAACATCCCGATCAGCTCATTCGGGAAACGTAAATCTGTTTTCATCCCAATGGCTTGATAGGACATTCCGACAGAAGCACCAATGGACAGTTGGTCATTGACCTCATAACCAATCGATGGAGACAGGTAAGTAATCCGCTCCAAAGCAACTTGCTGGCCCATAAAGTTTGCCGGATTACCATCTTCATGACCGAAACCAGCGACTAAAGGCGCATATACCGCTGTTGCATAGGTCGCTTTAGAACCAGGCGGGTTATAAGCAATCCCCATGGTGGGCGCAGCCAAAGGGAGACCTTCGCCTAAATCCACCATCTTTTTCAGAAAAGGGACATACAGGCTGACATATTCCACATCACCACTGACCGGCCCTTTAAAATCAGTACATAAATCAGATGAAACTTCCGGTCCATCATTACAGACGATAGGGTCATCAGAATAGCCAAATACGTTATATCCAGCCGGCACTGTAAACTCCCGCTGGATATCAAAATTCGCCACAATAATCTGCTGTTCGGTTTGCAAACCATCAATTTTAGTTAGAGCAGCCGGGTTAAAGTGAATGGCATTGACTCCCGGGGGATCCGCCGTAACTGCATTCCCCATGGACAATGCACGTAAATCAACCGAAAGGTTGGTTCCCAATTGTGCAAAGGTATAACTTGAACAGCCCGCAAGAATAATTCCTGTTAATAACGGGCTAAGTCGAATGTTTTTCATACGACACCCCTATTAACTGATTTTTTTACCAAAACCTAAAATATCAAGCGGGAATGACAACCCCAACGAAACATCAGGCGCATCTTCGGTCAGCCCTAAGCCGACGGTACCATTTACAATCGTTTCTGGAGAGACTCGCACCCCTAATGAAATTGCCAAGGTGGAACTGGTCTGATCCGCGGCAGAG
The DNA here is from genome assembly GCF_013419125.1 of Acinetobacter sp. YH12102. Classification (NCBI taxonomy): domain Bacteria; kingdom Pseudomonadati; phylum Pseudomonadota; class Gammaproteobacteria; order Moraxellales; family Moraxellaceae; genus Acinetobacter; species Acinetobacter sp. YH12102. Next base: position 131,025 of record NZ_VPAS01000009.1, read on the forward strand.
TAGCTTTCTCCTGTGTTATAGCTAAACTCAGCTCCCGTATTAAAGCTTTGCTGATAGGACATGGTCATCGAAACGTCATAGTTAAATGAGTATGCGAAACCGAATGCAACCCCCCCACTAATCCCCGGTTCAAACTCTTCAATAATGCGATAACCGCGACGCTGGTTCAGGCCTGATTCTTTAAAACCATAGTTTGCAGAAACGGAGGCAAACAGCACGACCGGATCGATGTATTTACGTGTACTGGCACCCACTCCTGCTGAGTAATAGCCCTTCCCTGCTGCCAGATCTGTCGCTGCATTGATTTCATAAGGACTGTCGCCCGTTTTTGTTGATAAATTACCAAATAAAATTAAAGGTAAACGGCCAGCTTTTAATGGAAATGGTTCCCAGCGTGCCCCAACACTAATATCACCTAGTCCGGCAGTCGAAGTGTCTTTTAACAAGTCGGTCTTGGCCACTAAAGGCAAGGATGCAGTTAAGGTCAGGTTATCTTTCACCCCATATTGGAATGTGAAAGTATTGGTCAAACTATGCGTGGCATTCTCTTGTACACGAAGTTGATATAGTTGACCCTGAGCCATTTCAATATCAAGTTGAGTGTCACGATAGTAGGTATAATCGATATCGTAATATGATGAAATATCACCTTTTTTAATGAGTGAGTACTGACGTTCATTTGAAGTAAATACTTCTTCCAGATTAGCTGCCTGGGTAGCATCACCTTCCTGTTTCTGTAAAGCTTGGGATGCATCTGCTACTTGTTTAGTCTGAGCCTCTACCGGTGCGGCAGTTTCACTCACTGCTTCTTCAGCTGTTTCATATCCACCGAGTTCCGGCTCTTGTGCAGCCTGTGTTTCCACTTGCTCAGTCTGGGCCTGTACAGGTACAGCAGTTTCAACAATAACTTCCTCATCAACCGTTTCGTATTCACCCAGTGTCGGCTCTTCTGCAGCAAATGCAACGCCCATTACCATTTGAATGCTCAGTGCCAAGAACGTCTTGTTCATCCATTTACTGTTCATATCCATTTCACCATTTTAATTTTTATTACTATTTTTCGTTTTATTTATTCTTGTAATACAATCTCAGGAAATTATATTGATATTCTCCAAATTTTTCTGATTCTATATTACGATTACGGTCCATACGGATCGTCGAGGCTTTATCGGCAATTTTATCCATATAGAACTGTGGATACTGCATGTCGACCAAGGCATAACGATTAATCGTGGCATCTTCCACATGGCGCATGTCGGCTTCTTTCAATGCCAGAAAGTTTTTACGATATTGTTCAGGGACATTAATCAGGAATAATGTATTATTTTCCCAAACATCCTGAAAACGCCGCTCGTCAAAACTGATATTACCGAGTGCTGGATCTGCAACATACACCCGGCCATTTTTATAGCCTTTATAAACTACGAAATGTTTGAATCCGGCATAAGAAATTGGAACAATAGCAGGCTGATCTTGATTAACTAAATCTTTGAACTCTCCTCGATAGCCTCCGCTTTCTAGCCCTAAAGCCGAGACAAAGCGCTTCATATCAAGTAAAGAGAAACTGCGGCGTTCAATAATTTTATCGGTTTCGCCGAATTTCATCAGTCCATTCATGACTTGCTGTTCATCTAGCTGTGTACCGATATAACCATTAAGTAGGGTGGTAAGGGCGGCTGAACCACAACTATAGTCATAGGCTTGACGTACAATGCCCTGAAATTGATCCAGAAGTGCAGGCTTTACTTGTACAGCTTCACGGTGCATACGCACAAAAGAGTCATTTCTTGAATCAAGAACTTCAGTATAGTGAACAGCGCCATTTGGCTGTTTTTTGATATCCAGAGCTTCTTTGGCAGCATAATACATCAATGCCGAGCCCAACGCGATCTCTAACATAATTATTAACTTTTCTTATAATGGGCATGATGTGCCTATTTTTCTTTTTATAGAGCATTCACTCTACTTCCTTGTAACTAGAAAGATACCTTCTTTTTCAAAAAAATACAGCATTTTTTTTATTTTTTGGATAAATGATTCAGTCATAAAAAAAAGCGCGTGTAAACACGCGCTTTTTTTTATGAAGACTAGTGACCAGAAATCGTAATAATTGCACCTGGTACATATACTTGTGGCGCTGGACTATAATAAGTCTGCATTCCTTGAACTTCCATATCACCAATTGATGCTGCGTTACGACTACCTAAGTGAATACCTTGTACATAGTTATCATGCGCACCACTTGTGCTGACAATACGAATGAAGCCATCATTTGCAGCTGACTCACCAAATACACTAATACTTTGATTTAAAGTTAAATCTTTAGAATTAGCATCTGTAAGCTTGATACTCTCGATAAAGATTTCACCCGGACCAGACGTTGTTACACCTGCAGCAACTGTTCCACCAGCTGTTGAATTATCAAGAATACCCAAGTTATTGATTGTCAAACCACCAATCATAGTCGCATTCAACTTGATCATCGCACCTTGAGGTGCTGCACCCAATTGAATATTTGCAGACATAGGACCTGTTTTAAGAGTTAAGCCCGACAAAATGTCATTAACTTTGCCTTGACCACCACGGCGAATAGTATTTGCATTAGCAGCGGGTTCATCACCAGTGGCTTGCACACCAATTTTACCGATATTGATGTCTAAGCCCGAAACTTCAGCTGCAATGTTAATGAACGGATCGCCACCGCCCGCATCTGAATCAATCGTTAAATCTGCTAGGTTACGAGTAGTTAGTAAGTAAGCCCCATTGTCATCATAGTTTGCCCCAATGACAACACCATGGTTTTCATTCTTGTCACCCGCTATACCATTACCATAAATAACAATAGAACCTGCAGTTGTTGTACCCCCCCAACCTGCAGATGCTGGCGTACCTAGTGGGTTTTGTGCTGAAGGTGGTACCGGACCTGTTGCAGTTGATGGCGAAGTATAACCATCTGTATCATGAATGAATAACTTTTCAATTTCAATTTTTGAAATACCGATACCAATACTAATACCGTCTTGACCCGTTGTTTCGCTTAGAGATGCATCATCCATAGCTTGCATCGCCATCGCATTGGCACTAAATGCAACTGAAGTCGCCAGAACTAATTTTGTGAATTTTTTCATTGTTTACTCTCCCAAGAGTAGTATTTTTTTGGTTGTGAATCACTCAATGTTCACGCTGTATTTTTTATTTTCTGACAACGCAAAGCATCTTTCCTTGAGTAATTTGCTTGCAGAACTAAGTTATCTCCGAGCAATCATTTGATCAACTGTTGTTGGTCGCAATCCAATGCTTACCGATAAACGGTATTTGATGATTTAAAAATATTTTCCTGTCTTCTTGATATAAAATAGCGAGTCATATTGAACTCTGCTTAACTGAATGACCGAAGCTCTCTATCATCGCCCCTTAAAATTTAAATCACCTCTGGTTGCAGATGTATTATCCGCATTAAAGACATTGGGGCATCTGGTGTATTTAAATAATAATGGTCAGCCTTTTATTGCCTGCTGTGCTCAAGAATATTTTATTGTGCAGCAATCACATATTCAGTCGTTTCAAAGAGTGGAAATTGAACAATATCAACTCAGATCATCTGAGTTTAGTTTAGAAATTGATGCATTAAGAAATCCTCACAAGACTGGATTTCATGGAGGTTATGTCGGTTTTGTTGGCTATGATTATGCGGCTCAGCAATATATTCAGTATCCGGACCGCTCTCAACCTGGTTTATTTATTGGTCAATTTTCTTCCTATATTAAACCAAGCTCTGAGGGATGGATGTTCTATAGTGATGATCCAGAGGCAGAGCAGATCTTCGATTATATTCAGAACTTACTTAATCAAAATAAAATTCGTCCGACGTTTCAGTTAATAAGCCCTTGTACTTCACGCTGGACCAAAACGGTCTACAGCAAGGCATTTCAGAAAATTCAGGATTATATTATTACAGGTGACTGCTATCAGATTAATCTGACACAAGAATTTAATGGTCGCGCCCAAGGTTCCCTCTTAGCAACCGCCCAAGCCTTCTGGACATTAACCGAAGCGCCTTATGCGGGTTATTTGCGTATTGGTGATTTTGAATTATTAAGCTGCTCACCCGAGTTGTTCATTGATTTTGAAACGAAGCGAAAAATTATTACCAAACCGATTAAAGGCACAATGCCCCGTTTTACTGATCCAGTGCTCGATGAACAATCCAGGCAGACCCTAAAAGCCTCAGAAAAAGATCAGGCAGAAAATGTCATGATTGTGGATTTATTACGTAATGATTTAAGTGTTTATGCCGAAACAGGCTCAGTCAAAACACCGAAATTATTTAGTATTGAAAGTTTCAATCAAGTTCATCATATGGTCAGTGAAGTTGAAGCGACTTTAAAAGCAGATATCAATCCTTTTGAAGTACTCATGTCTGCTCTTCCAGGTGGCTCGATTACAGGCGCACCCAAAATTCGGGCCATGCAGATTATTGAAGAACTTGAGGGTGCACCACGTGGTGCTTACTGTGGTTCTATGGGCTATTTCAATTTCGATGGCACTGGCTCCTGGAATATTCTGATTCGCTCGATTCAAAAGTATCAGGAAGATATTTCTTTATGGGCCGGTGGTGGTATTACCATTTCTTCAGATTGTGATGCGGAATATCAAGAATGCTTTGATAAGGTTTCAGCGATGCTTGATCTGTTAAATACCTGGTATCAGCCTGAATAAATAAAAAGTGAATTTTAAGATGCGCTTTTTACTACAAATCTCCCCCTTGCGCAGCAATGCTTCTCACCTTTAATAAAGATGAGAATGCCTCCCTTTAAAACGGGAGGCTAGAAAGGATTTTAATTACACAAAATCTCATTTTTTAGCGTATCTACTAAACGCTGATTTTGCTCATCTGTACCAATCGTAATACGCAAGAATTGATTAATACGAGGTTTGTTGAAATAACGCACAATAATACCACGCTCACGTAACTCACTCGCGAGTTCACCTGCATCTTTAGATACGAATGTGGCAAAAATAAAGTTTGCACTCGAAGGTAATACCTTAAAACCAAGCTCATTCAGCTGAGCTACCAACTTTTCACGACTGGCAATGACTTTCTGATTTTGTGCCTCAAAGTATTCCTGATCTTCAAAAGAAGCCACCGCTGCCGCAATCGCAAAACGATCCATCGGATAAGAGTTGAAACTGTTTTTGACTGCTTCAAGTGCTGCAATTAAATGTGGCTGAGCAATGGCAAAACCCACACGTAATCCTGCAAGAGAACGCGACTTCGATGCAGTTTGACATACCACTAGGTTTTCGTATTTCTCAATCAGCTTGACTGCCGATTCAGCGCCAAAGTCGACATAGGCTTCATCAATCACCACCACTGAATCTGGATTGGCTTGCAGAATTTCTTCAATCGCAACCAAACCAAGATCAATACTGGTTGGCGCATTCGGATTAGTGATGATAATGCCGCCATTGGCTTGTTTATAATCATCTACCACAATTTCAAAGTCATCATTGAGTGGTAAAATTTTGGTTTTCACCCCAAAGAACTGACTATAAACCGGATAGAAACTATAGGTGATGTCTGGATAAAGCAATGGCTGTTCTTGAACAAAGAATGCTTTAAAAATGTGCGCTAAAACTTCATCCGAACCATTCCCGACAAAAACCGTCTCTACAGGCACATGTTGCTGTTTCGCAATGGCCTGTTTAAGTTCAGATGCATCAGGGTCAGGATAAAGACGCAGCACATCAGCTGAATTGGCCAATACCTGCTGCACTGCCGCAACCACTTTAGGCGATGGCGGATACGGATTTTCATTGGTATTCAGTTTTAAAATATTCTGGATTTTTGGCTGTTCACCCGGCGTATACGGTTCTAATTCACGTACGTCAGGACTCCAAAAACGCATTTGTTCTGTGGTGATATTCATTTTTAAATTCTCAAAGTTCCCTCTCCTAACCTCTCTTACATTCACTTTAAAACAATGCTTAAAGCTCATTCAGAGAGAGGAATATTCATTCTTTATAATATTTCCCCTCTCCTTAGTAGGAGAGAGTTAGAGAGAGGTTTTATATTTTTAATTACTGATAACGATAACGCGCCGATCTCGCATGCGCATCTAGATTTTCCTGCTGTGCCAAAATATCTGCTGTTTTCGCCAAGGTTTTAACACCCTCTTGTGAACACATGATCAGGCTTGATCGCTTCTGGAAATCATAAACCCCCAGCGGTGATGAAAAACGTGCTGTACCTGAAGTTGGCAAGACATGGTTTGGCCCGGCACAATAATCACCAATCGCTTCAGGGGTGTAACGACCCATGAAAATCGCGCCTGCATGGCGAATATCTTCTGCCATCTCTTGTGCTTCATCTAAACATAGCATGAGATGTTCTGGCGCCACTTGGTTAATCAGCTCAGCACCTTCAGCACGGTCTTTTACCAATACCAAAGCACCGCGGTTCTCAATTGAAGTACGTGCAATATCTGCTTTCGGTAATGCTTCTAAGTGTTTTTCAATCCACTTTTCAACAGCATCTAAAAGTGCTTCATCAGGTGTAATGAAAACGGCTTGTGCCACAGTGTCATGTTCAGCCTGTGACAATAAGTCCATCGCCAACCATTCAGCGTTATTCTCGCCTTCGGCATAGACCAGAATCTCAGAAGGGCCTGCAATCATATCGATACCGACCTGACCAAACACCGCACGTTTTGCTGCAGCCACAAACCGGTTACCTGGTCCGGTAATTTTATCGACAGGTGGTACGGTTTCTGTACCATATGCGAGTGCTGCAACGGCTTGTGCACCACCAATCGTAAAGACACGTGTTACGCCAGCCAAATATGCAGCAGCCAATACCAATGGATTGAGTTCACCATTCGGGGCAGGCACCACCATAATAATTTCAGGGACACCCGCCACATGTGCAGGTACGGCATTCATCAGTACTGAGGATGGATAAGATGCCAGACCACCCGGCACATAAATCCCGACACGATCCAGTGGAGTCACTTTCTGACCGAGCGTATTCCCCAAAGCATCGACATAAGTCCAGCCATCTTGTTTTTGGGCCTGGTGAAACTCACGCACACGCGCTGCAGCTAATTCCAGTGCTTCACGAACTTCAGTCGTTAAACCTTCAAAGGCAGCTTTGAGCTGCTCTTGTGTCAGTTCTAGCTCTGAAAATTGATGCGCCGGATGTCGATCGAACTGTTGAGTGAGTTTAAGAACATGTGCATCACCATGCTGACGAACATCAGCAATAATTTGATCTACAGTTTTTAAAAGTTCAGGATCATTCACAGTCTCAAAAGCCAACAAGTCAGCAAATGCTTGCTTGAAGTTTTGATCTTGGGTCGATAAACGTCGCATCAATTTACCCATCAGGTTTGAATTCGAAGGCTTTAGTTTACCTGTTTTCTAGGCTTTTGTCGGCAGACATAGTGCTCTAGCTCTATGAGTTTTATTGAAAATAGCTTTGGGTAAAATTGATGAAAGGATTTAAATAGAATCTGATATATAGAGAAATAAGAAACCGCCCGGATTGGGCGGTTTCTTAAGCAATCAATTTTAAGCCTGTTTTGCCTTTTCGCGTTCTTCGACTGCTTTTTCAAGCTGAGCCAGAATCGGATTTAACAAGGCTTGCTTACGTTTGAAGCTGGCTTTATTGACGATTAAACGTGAAGAGACTTTACAGATTTCTTCAAGTGGCTCTAAACCATTGGCACGTAAGGTATTACCAGTATCGACCACATCGACAATGTAATCGCCCAGACCGACCAATGGTGCAAGTTCCATTGAACCATACAACTTGATCACATCGACTTGCTCACCCAAGCTGGCATAGTATTGCCGGGTTAAATTCACGTACTTGGTCGCAATTTTCAAACGACCTTTAGGACGCTGCATCCCGACTTTACCAGCTGTCATCAATTTACAAACCGCAATTTTCAGGTCTAATGGTTCATAGACATTTTGCGCACCATGTTCCATCAATACATCTTTACCCGCTACACCAATATCGGCTGCACCATTTTCTACATAAGTCGGCACATCAGAAGCACGTAAAATTAAAATACGAACCTGTTTATGCGTAGTGGGGAAAATCAGTTTACGTGATTTATCCGGATCTTCCAGTAAATTAATCCCTGCTGTTTCAAGCAGTGGCAATGTTTCTTTTAAGATACGACCCTTACTTAATGCCAAAGTTAAACCATGATCAAAATTGCCCATTACGTCAAAGTTTGGATCATCGTTTCTCATATCGCTCATTAATTTACTCGCTTAATTTGGGCACCTAAACTTTGTAACTTTGCTTCTACATTTTCATAACCGCGGTCAATGTGATAAATACGGTCAATCAGTGTTTCACCTTCAGCGGCAAGTGCTGCCAGTACCAAAGAGAAAGAAGCACGTAAATCTGTTGCCATTACGGGTGCGGCAGAAAGTTTTTCTACCCCAGTTACGACAGCATCATTACCTTCGACCTGAATGTTTGCCCCCATACGGGCCAACTCAGGAACATGCATAAAACGGTTTTCAAAAATCGTTTCTGAAATTGTCGCAAAGCCTGCAGCAATGGCATTTACAGCCATGATCTGGGCTTGCATATCAGTTGGAAATTCTGGATGTGGCAAGGTCTGGAAGCTTACGGCTTTCGGACGTTTACCCAGCATATCTAACTCAATCCAGTCGTCGCCACGAGTGACTTCTGCGCCCATTTCTTCAAATTTATCCAGCACAGCTTCCATGAGGGATGGATCTGTGTGTGTGGTTTTGATACGACCACCTGTGATTGCAGCCGCCGCCAGATATGAACCCGTTTCAATCCGGTCAGCCACCACTGCATATTCACAGCCATGCAGACTTTCAACACCAGTCACGATTAACGTATCGGTATCCAAACCTTCAATTTTGGCCCCCATCTTGATCAGCATTTGCGCAAGATCAGTGATTTCAGGCTCACGTGCTGCATTGCGAATTGTGGTCACACCATCGGCCAAGACTGCAGCCATCAGAATATTTTCTGTACCACCGACAGTCACCATATCGAAAACGACTTCGCCACCTTTAAGACGGCCATCGACTTTGGCATGCACATAGCCTGCTTCAACTTCAATCTCTGCACCCAAAGCTTCCAACGCTTTTAAATGCTGATCAACAGGACGTGAACCAATTGCACAACCACCCGGCAAAGACACTTTTGCACTGCCATAGCGCGCCAATAAAGGGCCAAGCACTAAAATAGAAGCACGCATGGTTTTCACGAGCTCATATGGTGCAAACTGGTTATCTAATGTCGAGGTATCCGCAGTAACGGTATCACCTTCATAAGTCATGGTGATCCCAAGACCGGCAATTAGCTTCACCAATGTATTCACATCTTTCAGATCAGGAACATTTTTGAGCGTAATTGGCGTATCGGCAAGAATCATTGCTGCTAATAATGGAAGCGCAGCATTCTTAGCACCAGAAATACGCACTTCACCTTCGAGCTTGATACCGCCCTGAATTAAAAATTTATCCATTAATTTATTAAGCTCCAAATAAGCTTGCTTTGCGCCATTCTTCTTTTGTCATTGCTCGAATTGTCACTGCGTGAACTGCACCACTGGCAATATGGGCATTGAGAGGAGCATAAACAGCTTGTTGACGTGCAACTGGACGCTTACCTTCAAATTGATCATCCACAATACGGAGATCAAATTTTCCGCCCTGACCACTCACAGCAACATCCGCCTCGGGAAAAGCGGCTTCTAAAATTTCAGCGAGCTGTTCATTATTCATCACAAGACCTCTTATAGGACTAAGGGTGTAAAACGAGCCATTTTACTATAAATAGCAAAAATAATTCATGGATCCATACATTATATATATAAAAAAAAGAGGCTTTTAAAACCTCTTTTTCATCATTTGTCCTTTACAAAGCCAAAGCATGCTGCTGTAAATGCATTTCCCGATATCGATCGATCTGGCGTTTTAATTTTTCTGTCAGAAGTTTAATGGAAGTATACATATCATCTGCTGTGGCATGGGCAAAAAACTCGATGCCCGGCAATCGGATAATCGCTTCTGCGATATGATTACTACTGCCTTTTCTGGAGCGTTTATCAATTTGATGATCTTTAGAGAGTTTCACTTGCATACTATTCACCTGATCAAGATGCTTGGTCATTTGTGAAAATTTGGTTTTTATACGTTCTTCAATTGCTGGCGTAATAGATAAATGATGTCCACGAATTGTTATTTGCATAGTTCTATCCCTCACCTTCGTTAGGATTAGAAGAGTCACAATATAAAATAATTTAAATACAGCAACTTATAACTCAAAAATCGTATTTTAAGCACTGATTCAAATCATTTTCACTGTTCCTCAAAAGAAAAAAGATTCATTATGCTGTCATAATGAATCTTTAGAATAGCCAGATTTTAAATTTTAGATCAAGACCTTTCGCTCAGAAGATGAAGGAATATGTAACGATTCACGATATTTCGCCACCGTCCGTCTTGCTACATCAATCCCTTCATTTTTCAATATATTGGCGATTGCATTATCAGACAAAGGCTTACGGGCATTTTCTTCAGAAACCAGTTTTTTGATCTTGGCACGAATGGCAGTAGATGAAGCCTCTCCACCTGAAGTCGTGCCCACATGACTCGAGAAGAAATATTTTAATTCAAATAAGCCGCGCGGCGTCAGCATATATTTATTGGTGGTCACACGAGATACGGTCGATTCATGCAATTCTACTTCTTCGGCAATATCTCTTAAAACCAAAGGTTTCATCCCTTCAGCGCCAATTTCCAAGAACATTTTCTGATGTTCGACAATACAGGTTGCCACTTTTAATAATGTTTTATGCCGCTCATCAACGCTTTTAATGAAATTTTTTGCTTCTAGCATCTGGTTACGTAAATATTGATTATCGTCACTTTGATCTGCACGACGAATCATTTTGGCATAGAAAGGATTGACGCGTAATTTTGGCAGTACATCCGGATTTAAATTGACATGCCAAGCGTTATTCTTTTTCATGACCACAACATCTGGCACCTGATAATCCGATTCTTTATTTTCAAATTCCAAGCCCGGGTGAGGTTTCAGAGTTTTTAATAAATCTACCGCACAGCGTAACTGCTCTGGATTTAGCCCGGTTTGTTTAATTAATTTTGGCAGTTCATTACTAATCAGTAATTCATAATGTTGTAGAAGCTTGATTGCATCATTTCGGCAAGGCGTTGAGGCAGGTAAATGATCAAGCTGAACCAACAGACATTCTGCCAAACTTCTAGACCCTACACCCACCGGATCTAAACGCTGAATATGCTTTAATACGACCGCAACTTCATCATCTTCAATTTCCTCCTCACTCCCCATCAAGGATAGAAGATGTTGTACCGATGCAGTAATTTCAGTCAGCTCAGTATCTAAAAAGCCTTTGTCATCCAGGGAATCGACAATGCAATAAGCGATTAATTTATCAACCTGTGAAAAATTTAACAGGTTAATTTGCTCAAGCATATATTCCTGTAAGCTCTGATGCCCTTGACGATTGTCTTCGCGCTCTTCGAATTCAGCCGCACCTAAGCTGGTAGGTTGATGAGTATAGACATCATCCCAATCGGTATCTACAGGTAGGTCATCGGGAAGGTGATCCACATTGAGTTCATTAGTTAGATCTTTGTGTTCATTATTTGATTCAAGTGTCGATAAGCGTTCAAGGGTAATCTGTTCTTCAACTTTTTCTAATAGAGGGTTACTATCAAGTTGCAGTTGAACTTCTTGTTCCAGTTCCAGACTCGATAATTGTAATAGCCGAATTGCTTGCTGCAATTGTGGAGTTAATGACAGCGAGTTCGCAATTTTTAAGCCCACTGATAATCTCATTATAACCCCCTTAATTAAAAATCTTGTTCTATAAGCAATTTTTATGCCGTTTTAATTTTTATAACACAGTTTTACCAAAAAACATACGAACTGGCTTTCAAATTCTTATATTTCCCAAATTAATAATTCTCAAATATTTGATTTACAAGAACAAAAAATACCCATTAACGATTTCGCTAAGGGGTATTTTGAGTAAATTCAGAATATTATTTTTACTTTTTAATTTTGCTATAAATTCCGCGCACAAAAAAACACCCCCTGCTTATGCAGGGGGTGTTTCGAATAATGAGCTGGCGATGACTTACTCTCACATGGGTAACCCCACACTACCATCAGCGCAAAGAGGTTTCACTTCTGAGTTCGGGAAGGGATCAGGTGGTTCACTCTTGCT
>NZ_VPAS01000010.1:0-128733 GCF_013419125.1 Acinetobacter sp. YH12102
AGCAGTTCAATCAGAAGTTCGCCAAATGTGCGCGAAACTCAAAGAACCTGCATCGACCATTAACCGAATCTGATCTTGAACTGGATGATATTTTTACCTGGCAGGAACCGCGTAAGGTCACCAAGAACCTGACGATTACCTATGACAAATGTATTTATCTGCTTGAACCGACAGAGCTGAATCATAAGCTTGCTGGGCAATACGTTTCATTTCTGGAGTATCCGGATGGCACTGTGGCCCTCATGCATGAAGGACGAAAGCTCAACTACAGCATCTTCAATAAATTGGCTGGGCTGCAGCAAAATGAGATTGTTGAGAATAAACGGTTAGGTTCAGTCCTGGCGCATATCCAGCAACAACATGAAGAATTGGAGAAACAGAATAAACGTTCCCGTGCCAAGAAAAGTATGCCGAGCCGTAAAGCTCAGAAAGCTGTTATTGGACAAAGAAATTTAAATCCTGTGCTTGACTCTTGTGGTTAAAAACAGGACATTTTAAATGGTTTATCGCATAGACATTTTAATTGGTGAATAACAGCTTTAAATTATTTGTTTTAATTCAGTTGTTTATGTTGTATTGAAAAACCCAATCCTCACCGATTGGGCTTTTTTTATGATTATTCACGTTCCACGCTTACTATTTGAGCAATGTTCCACAACTTTATAAAGCCAATCTAATCAGAAAATTCTAGATATATAAAAATCGCTCATAACACCTTTCATATCTTTTCATTGATTTTTATGCAATGCATCTTAGTGTTATTCCGCAGTTTTGCTATAGTAAAAGCAATTTTGGATCAACATCAGGACTATGTTATGTCAGCTACACCACGCATTGGAATCTTGGGTGCAGGCGGCCGTATGGGGCGTATCCTCATTCAGGCTGTGCATGAAGCCGGTTATCAATTGGCAGCTGCAGTAGAACGCCCTGAAAGTACCCTATTAGGCGCAGATGCGGGCGAACTTGCCGGGATTGGTGCAGTCGGTGTCAAGGTGGTGGGTAGTCTTGCAGAGGTGGTCAAAAACTGTGATGTCGTGATTGATTTCACCGCGCCAGCAGCGACCGTCAATCATCTGAAAATCTGCCGTGAAGCAGGTGTTGCCATCGTGATTGGTACCACGGGGATGAATGACGAGCAAAAAGCCTACCTAGATGACTCTGCAACTGAAACACCAGTGGTCTATGCGGCGAATTATTCAGTCGGTGTGAACGTATCGATTAAACTGCTTGAACTGGCATCGAAAGTCTTTGGCGATACGGTGGATATCGAAGTGATTGAGGCACATCACCGTCATAAAGTGGATGCGCCATCGGGGACTGCACTTATGTGGGGTGAAGCGATTGCGGATGCTTTAGGCCGTGACCTGAAAGAAGATGCTGTGTACTGCCGCGAAGGTCATACCGGTCCGCGTGAGCGTCAAAGCATTGGTTTCCAGACCATTCGTGGTGGTGATATCGTCGGTGAACATACCGCCATGTTTATTGCTGATGGTGAACGTGTGGAAATTACCCATAAAGCCACCAACCGCATGAACTTTGCCAGCGGTGCAGTACGTGCTGCTGCCTGGGTGGTCGGCCGTGATGCACGTAAATATGACATGAAAGACGTGCTGGGTTTTAACGATATTCAGGTTTAAAATCCAGTCAAAATCATTTATAAAAAAGATCTAAAACTAAAATAAGACGAATAATAAAATGCAAAAAATGATTTTCCTGCTCTGTGCAGTGGCGCTTGGTGCCATTGCGCAGGCAAAGCCGGCCGAGAATACCAAACTTAGTATTGATAAAAATAATATCAAGGTCTGGACCTATCAGAATCAGCAAAACCCGGTCTTTCTGTATAAAGCTGAAACCACCTACCATGCCTCGATTGAAAATGCCGTGTCGCTGATTCTGGATATCGAGCAGGCGGTACAATGGGTGCCCTATATGGGCAGCATCAAGGTCTTGTCCCGTGATGATAAAAAAGGCGAATTTACCTTGTATATGGTGCTGGATTTTCCATTTCCCTTAAAAGACCGTGATCTGATTGTGCAGGGCAAGATGATCAAGCAACCTAATGGACAGATTAGTATCAAGAATAAAGCCATTCAGACCGGTTATCCCTTAAATCCGAATTATGTGCGTTTGACCGATTATCAGGGGGATTGGACTTTTCAAAAGCTGGCCAATAATCAGGTCAAGGTTTCAACTTATGGTTATGCCAATCCGGAAGGCTCGATTCCCTTAACTTTTGTAAATATGTTCGTGCAGCAACAGCCTTATCAGATGCTACAAAAGATGAAAGCAGAGCTGGCCAAGCCTGCAGGCCTTGCAGTTTTGCCGGAAGTATTGCAATAAAAAAAAGACCCAATTGCTGGGTCTTTTTGACAGATTGAAACAGGCAGAGTTTAAGCTTCAAAATCTGCTTTAAGTACAATCCGGTAGCGGGCTTTACCCGAATGCAGATGTTCAATTGCTTGATTCAGCTGTGACATCGGGAAGACTTCAATTTGTGGGGCAATATTTTTACGCGCAGCAAATTGCAGTAACTGACGTAAGGCTGCCGGTGAACCGGTTGGAGAGCCGGTAACAGACTTGGCGCCGCCAATCAGCATGCCCGCCGGAATCGGCATCGGTTCTAATGGCAGACCCAGCATATGCACAGTACCGTTCGGTGCTAAAGTGGCCAGATAAGCCTGCCAGTTCAAGGTGACATTGACCGTACTCAGCAATAAATCGAACTTGCCACGCTGGGCTTTTAAGGCAGCCGAATCACGGCTATTCACCACATGGTCAGCGCCCATGCCTTTCAGCTCATCGGTCTTGTCCAGATTTGAGGTAAAAGCGGTAATCTCACAGCCCCAGGCTTTCAGCAGCTTGATGGCCATATGCCCTAAACCACCAATACCAATTACGCCAACATGATGAATGGCCTGAATCTGATGTTTCAGGATAGGATCAAATACGGTAATTCCGCCACAGAGCAGGGGGCCGGCACTTTCAGGATTCAGATCTTCAGGCAGGGGAATGACCCATTGCCAGCCAGCACGGACCTTGTCGGCAAAACCACCGGCATGTCCGACAATAGTCGCCACTTGGCCGCCAGTACAGAGTACCTGCTGACCTGAAATACACGGATCGCAATACTGGCAGCTTTCCGCAGTCCAGCCAATGCCAACCCGTTGTCCCACTTTCAGGCCTTTGGCTTCGCCACCCAGTTGCGTGATGATGCCAATAATCTCGTGTCCAGCCACGACCGGATAAACGGATGAACCCCAGTCATTATTGAGGACTGAAATATCAGAATGACACAGGCCACAGTATTCTACTTTGACTTCGACCTGATGTGGCTGTAGTTCACCAGCATCGAATTGATAAGGTTCGAGTTCTGCACCGGCTGACATTGCAGCATAAGCGTGGATAATATTATTCGACATAAATTCAGCTCTTATTTGAATGGGAGGATCTTGTTTTAAAGTGACAATGATTTTCGTGATCATCGACCATACCGACGGCCTGCATAAAGGCATAGCAAATGGTGGGTCCGACAAATTTAAAACCGGCCTTTTTTAAGGCTTTTGACATGATCTGGCTCTCAATGGTTTGTGCGGGTGCCTGACGATAATCCGCAACATCATTATTCAGTCGTGGTTGCTGGGCAAAAGACCAGAGCCATTGCCCTAAATTGATGTCTTGCTGTTGCAGCCTGAGCCATGCTTGGGCATTCTCGCGAATGGCATGCAGCTTGCCACGATGACGGATCAGGCGAGCATCCTTAAGCTTGAGTTCGAGTTGTTGATCTGTAAGTGCTGTAATCGACTGAATGGAATATTGAAAAAAATGTTCACGATACGCTTCACGTTTTCTGAGTACGGTAATCCAGGCTAGACCGGCCTGCTGTCCTTCCAGACACAGCATTTCAAACAGGCGATTTTCATCCAGCAGGGCTTGTCCCCATTCCTGATCATGATAGGTGATATACAGCGGATCATTGGAGCACCAGCCACAGCGTTGCAGAGTCATGCCATGCTCCTTATTTTTATAGTTTTATAATTTAAACACAGCCCATTGATCTTGCTGATTATCCCAGTAAGACAGTTCAGCCTGATCCAGATCGCTAAATTGAATCCACATGTCTTTACCACTTTTGTCGGCATAACCGGTACTGATCAGCAGCGCCTCTTCGGTAATTTCCATCACCCAGCCCTGATAGCTTTGACCATTCAGTACGATTTTTTGTTGATTGCCTGATTCAGCAAATTCTACCAGACGATTGATCAACGTTTCTGACATGTAAATATCCTAAAATTAACGTAAATAGGGGTAGGGGTTGACCACACCGCGTCCCTTGCCCTGTAAATAAATACCATAATGCAGATGTGGTGCAGTATGTCGGGCATTACCGCTATTGCCCACATAGCCGATGAGCTGGCCTTTTTTGACAGGATCACCCACTTTCAGGCCGCGTTTATGTCCATCCAGATGTGCATAATAATGCCAGGAGCCGCCCGGACCGAGAATCCAGACTACTTTACCACCCAAATTGTTATTGCGTAAATCTGCAATCAGACCTTCTGTGGCACTAAAGACTTTGGTTCCACGTGGAGCCATGATGTCAATGCCCTCATGCAAACGTCCGCGACTGCGCGACGCCCCCCAAGTATCCTGTAATTCACGTGCCTGTACACGTGCCACCGGGATGGGCAGTGAAGAAGGCATTCGCTTATTTTGCAGTTTTTGTACCAGTAGCGGATTTAACTGTGCAGAAGAAGGTTGTTTCGGCGTACTGCTACAGGCGGTCAGTAATATGGCAATCAAAGCCACCCAGGTCAAAGCAAGGTATTGGCGCACGTTATTCATCCTTAAATATTGGCAATGCTCATTCTGAGCTGATCGATATGATGCTTTGTCCAGACTATGTCATAGGTTAACGGCAGAGATCAATTTTTTCATTGCTGTCGGCAGACCGCAATCAATGGCTGTCTCTGGACGCATCCAGTTGCTTTGTAGTTCAATCGCCAGATGTTCCTGCTGATCCTGATCCACTGCGAAAACGGTTGCTTCAAGCTGCCAGGTGAAGTGGGTGAAACTATGGCTGATCTGGACTTTTTTGAGGATATTTTTTAGGCCAAGCTGCTGACATTGCTGTTCGAATTCATGGGCATTTTCAATAATTGGCAAACACCAGAGTCCGCCCCACAGGCCACTGTTGGGTCGTTGTTGCCACAGCCATTCATTAGAGGACTGAATCAATAATACTTGTGCTGAGCGCACTGGCACCGGTTTTTTGGCTTTCTTGAATGGTAATTCATTTTCCAGACCTTGCTGATGCGCTTTGCAATGTTGCTGCATCGGACAGTATAGGCACAGAGGTTTTTTCGGAGTGCAGACCGTAGCACCGAGATCCATAATCGCCTGGGTATAGTCATGATTACGTTCGACCGGACATAATTCTTCGGCCAGTTGCCATAAGGCACGTTCATGGATAGGTTTGGACAGATCATCTTCAATCGCGAAGAAACGCGACAAGACCCGTTTGACATTGCCATCCATGATCACGCCGTATTGGCGTAAACCCAGTGACATTAAGGCACCAGCGGTGGAACGGCCGATCCCCGGCAAGGCAATCCATTGTTCCAGGGTTTGAGGAAACTGCTGCTGTGCTGTCACCATGCCGGCAGCTTTGTGCAGGTTACGGGCACGGGCATAATAGCCCAGTCCTGCCCAGTAAGGTGCAACCTCATCCCAAGAGGCTTGACCCAAGTCCTGAACGGTCGGAAAACGCTGAATAAAGCGTTCATAATATTGCAGCACAGTTTTGACCTGGGTTTGTTGCAACATGATTTCAGAGACCCAGACTTTGTAGGGATCATCTGTCACCTGCCAGGGCAAGTCATGACGACCATGCACATCAAACCATTCTAACAGGGCATCTGAAAATACAAACATGGATAAATAGCAACCGAATAAGCAGCAGCCATTATAGCGGAATCGGCAGGCCTAAAATGTGAAAAGTAGATAAAAACTGCGGAGTAGTGTGTAGGGATATCGGCTTAATAACACAAACAATAAATGCTCCGAAGAGCATTTATTTTAAAACAGCAAAGATTTAGTCGCTAATCCCCCAGCGTTCATCCAGCTTCAATACTTTGTCTTTATAGCGCGGAATAATATGAATATGCAGATGTTCGACCTTTTCCTGAAACACTTCGCCATCAATAAAACCGACATGGAAACCGGCGGGCTGGTAACGTAAATTGAGCTCATTACGTGCCTGTTCGAGCAAAGACATCAGGCTTTTACGTTCTTTGTCCGTCACTTCAAAAAATGAAGCCACATGCCGGAGTGGAATCACTACACAGTGACCTTCGGATAATGAATTCGGTTCAGGCAGCACCACACCATAATCATTTTTAGCAATGACATCATATTCGTCATAGTTACAGTAAGGGCAGTTGGTTTCAGCCATAGTCAGCATTCTCCTCTGGTAGGATTTATCGTTCTTTTCTTCAATGATTCTTTAAAGTGCTCAGCTTGATTTCAAGTCGAGCACTTATATCTATTTAAGCCAAATGACGTTCCAATAAGGCATACATCGCCGCCAAGCTTTTTTGTTCCGCTTCAGCATTGTAACCAAGATCCACGCCATTGGCTTTGGCCCGTTCGTCGGCGAGCGGGTTGCTAAAGCCATGTTTGGCATCTTCAAAGACAATCACCTCATGCTCGACGTTGGCCGCATGCATTTCTTCACGGAAACTGGCGACATCATCTAAGGTGACCATGCTGTCTAGCTCACCGTGCAAGACTAGTATTTCGGCCTGAACCTGACCTTCTTGAGCCGGTGCTTTGGCAGTAAGTGTCCCGTGGAAGGTGGTCACTGCTTTTAAAGGGGCATTGGCACGCGCCAGGTCCAGCACCACTTTACCGCCGTAACAAAAACCGATGGCAGCAAGTTTCTCTGCATTGACTTCATCCTGTGCTGCCAAGGTATTTAAAGCTGCTGTCGCACGATCAACGATGGTGTCCGGATCTTCAAAGGTCTGCATCATCCACTGGTAGGCCTGATCAGAATGGGTGGTCACTTTTTTGTCACCATACATGTCAATCGCCAAGGCCGCATAGCCATGTTCTGCAAGTTCGCGAGCACGCTGTTCGGTATATTCATTACGACCCCACCATTCTGGTGCGACCAGCACACCTGCAAGGGGTGTATCTGTTTCTGGAGCGGCAAAATAGCCAATCAATGCGCTACCATCCGGCGCAGTATAATGAATTTCACGGGTCTTGATTGCTGCCATGCTGACGTCCTCTATTCTTGTTGAACCGTTTAATTAACATATAACATAGCAAAACTGATCTGAATGTGACATGAAAACATTCGATTAATTATGCTTCATCCATATAAAAAAGAGAGGCCGCTATCGCGCCTCTCTGATTGAATATTTAAAAAAACAGTATTGATTACTTCATAATTTCCAGTAATTCCACATCAAAAATTAAGGTACTGTTTGGCTCAATCACATCACCTGAACCAATTTGTCCATAGGCCAGTTCTGCAGGAATGAAGAAGCGGTATTTGGCACCTTCTTTCATCAGTTGCAGGCCTTCAGTCCAACCGGTAATCACTTGGGTGGTACGGAAGACCACAGGCTGATTACGGGCAATTGAACTGTCAAAAACCGTGCCATCAATCAAACGGCCTTCATAATGTACGCGGACATTGCTATCGGCTTTTGGCGATTTGCCTTTGCCTTCCTGAAGAATCTGATATTGCAGGCCAGATTTAGTCGTTTTTATCCCTGCTTTTTTGGCATTTTCTGTCAGAAAAGCCTGACCGATTTTGGTGTTTTCTTCAGCTTTTTGTTTTAATTCAATCAGCTCTTTGGCTTCACTTTGACGTTTAAACTGGGTCAGCACTCGAGCCATGTCTTCTTCAGTTAAAGTGGATTGTTTTCCGGCAGCAGCAGCTTTTAAACCGGCACTGAAAGCATCCAGATCAATCCCTTGCAAAGAGTCGGCATTACTTTTTCCCATCAGATAACCAAAGCTATAACCGACCTGTTCAGCTTCCGGGCTTTTATTGGTCACATCTTTGGCAAGCAGATTGCCAGAACTTAGCAGTAAAACCATCAAGCTTATTTGTATTTTCATATTTATTCTCAAAATAAAGGAGAGCGCATTGCTCTCCTTATTTATAGATTATTTGACTTCAATGAGTTCCACATCAAAAATCAAAGTACTGTGTGGAGGAATCGTCCCTGGCACGCCTTGTTCACCATAACCAAGTTGAGATGGGATATACAGGGTCGCTTTACCGCCTTCTTTCATCAGTTGCAGACCTTCAGTCCAGCCTGGAATCACTTGATTGAGTGGAAACTCAATCGGCTCGCCACGTTCAACCGAACTGTCAAATACAGTACCATCCACCAGTTTGCCGGTGTAATGGACTTTCACGATTGAAGAAGCAGCTGGCTGTTTGCCCGTGCCTTCTTTAGTCACTAGGTATTGCAAACCGGAAGCTGTGGTTTTTACACCCGCTTTTTTGGCATTTTCTGTCAGGAAACTGTCACTCGATGCTTGTGCCTGTTTAGTGCTATCGAGTTGCTTTTGCTGCATTTCTTTCTGGAACTGTTCGTAAGCTGCCTGTAATTCTTCTTCAGTATACGCCGGTTCAGTACGCGCATGTCCTTCACGTACGCCTGTCACGAAGCTATTAATAT
Organism: Acinetobacter sp. YH12102; assembly: GCF_013419125.1. Classification (NCBI taxonomy): domain Bacteria; kingdom Pseudomonadati; phylum Pseudomonadota; class Gammaproteobacteria; order Moraxellales; family Moraxellaceae; genus Acinetobacter; species Acinetobacter sp. YH12102. The sequence goes on from NZ_VPAS01000010.1 coordinate 8,703, forward strand.
CGAGTTCAGGTGGGGTTTGATGAGCCACTTCATAACCGAGAGCATAGCTGATTTTAGAAACAGCAGAGGCATCTTTAGATGCTTTAGTCGTTTGAGCAGCTGGGTTTTGAGTTGCATAGTAAACAGGTACTAGCGCGGCACCGCCTAGAAGAACAGCGACAGCAATCGGTAAGGCCTTGCTCATGTATTATTCCAATCTAATGTTATCGTTGAGGTTCATTCCATCTTAGCAGAAAATTTTGAGAAATCTTGTAGAATGGGTGGTTTTTTAGCAAGCAAATATCGCAGTTTGGTAGAGCTTTAAAAAAATAAAAAAACCAGCAATGGCTGGTTTTTTTATTCAAAAAGATCAACTGGTTTTTGTTTCAGTTTTATAGCTATAAGTATAATCATAGCTATAACTACCACCTGCTGAACGCTGGATATCATTCAGGATAAAGCCATTTACGGTACTTCCCGCTTGTTTAAAACGGTTCACTGTCAGTGCCAATTCCTTCATTTGTGTTTTTGCATAGCGGGCCACCACCAGATTGAGTCCGACATATCGGGACACGATGATCGCATCCGTGACCGCCAGGACAGGAGGCGTATCAATTATAATATGATCATAGTGTGGCGTCAGGTGTTGCAGTAATTCCTGAAACCGTACCGAATTGAGAAGTTCGGATGGATTGACTGGATTTTCACCACAGGTGATGACGCTGAGGTTTGCTACATTGGTGCTTTGCACCATCTGTTCCAAGGTAATTTGCTCATTCAGGTATTCAGTTAATCCATATTGATTATCCAAATCAAAATATTTGTGTATATGACCACGACGCAAGTCCGCATCAATGATCAATACGCGTTTATGTTTTTCTGCCATGATGACTGCCAGATTGCTGGAAACAAATGATTTTCCAACTCTAGGCGCTGGACCCGAGATCATAATAATATTGTTTTTGGCCTGAGACAGAGCGAAATGACTTGCTGTCCGGATGCTGCGCAAGCTTTCGATCGCCATATCATCACTATGTTTAAGGGCTAATAAGAAAGGCAGTTTTTTCTTTTTCAGCAGTTTCAGTCCCGGTTTCTGAACAGGGGAGTGTGCAATATTGGCATAGACGGGAAGATCCAGTTGGTATTCTATTTGGCTACTATCTTTCACTCCAGAACGGAACATATTGCGGAATAATGCCACCAGAATTCCCAAGAAAGTACCGAAGCAAAAAGTTAAGAACAGAATTAATGGCTGTTTCTGTTTAATCACGTCAATCGGTTCAAGCGCAGTATCAATAACATGTACATTGCCAATCTCGCCGGCTTTGGCAATTCGCAGTTGTTGGTAGGAATTGACCAAATTGGTATACAGTTGTTGTTTGACTTCGACTTCACGAGACAGTTGTAAATACTGGCGTTGTATTTCTGGAAGATTTTTAAGTGTCGTATTGAGCTCACGAATCTTGCCATTAATCACACGAAGTTGAGCAGTAACTTCTCGCATGGTCGGATGTGCTGCTGCATATTTAGCGCCTATTTCCGCCTGTCTCTGTTCGAGTAGAGCTCGTTGTGTTTCTAAAGTCACACTCTGATTTAAATATAATTCTGACTCCCGGGTGATGTCGACAGTATTATGCTGTTGACGGAATTGGTTAAAGACCCGCTCTGCATCATCCAGCTGTTTTCTTAAATCCGGTAATTGAGCATCCAAGAAAGCGAGGGTCTGAGCAGTTTCTGCCGAACGACGGGTAATATTATTTTGGCTATAAATTGCCAAAATAGTATTCAGAACTTTGGTGATGTGCTGTTTGTCATGACCTTGGTAGCGAAGCTGCAAAATCCCGCTAAGTTCGCCTTTTTCTACAATTGAATAATTGGCAAGAATAGAATCAATCGCTGAGGGCAAAGAGAGCTTTTGCACCTGATAACTGCTATCTAGCGGATCCTGAGTAAAGATCGCGATTTTCCAGTCGCCCTGCGCAGTCTTGAATTGTACTGGCTGGTTCAGTGCACCCTTGAAAATGGTTTCTTCTGTCACAGGATTGATCAGACTAAAACCCTGTTGTTGAAATTGCAGTAGCAGATTTTTATCCAAATAGGCGGCAGGAACTTCAAACTGTCGAATGTCGAAGCTTTTTTGACCCTCTTTAAAGCGCACAGTTTCAGGTTGATATTCGGTTTGATAATTTACACCTTGAAATAGTCGCTGAACAAAAGTGTCTTCAGTACTGGCAATCTGAAGATCCAAATTTAAGCGATTAATTACTGATTCCAGAATATTGCGTGATTTTAATACCTCAACTTCAGCATTAGATGAAGACATTTGTCCAATGACACTTGAAAGGTTACCCAATAAAGCAGCTGAGGCACCTCTACTTTCTTCGACTTGGACGATGGCATCGACCTTATAATTAATCGCTACAGTGCGTAAATAGAGCAGGACAGCAAGCACGCTGAGCAAGGCACATACGAGGATAAGTTTCCATTGCGCAAACAAGGAAAATAACACCCCTTTTAGGTCAATCATATTTTCGGTATTGTTATTTTTGTTCATAATTTTGCTTTCTAAAAGTTTAAAAGTGATTTTTCCAGTCGATGACGTCGTGTTGAATTAAATTACAGAACTTCATCAAAGACCTGCTGCCCCTGCAAAAATGAATCCCAAATATGCTGGCTTTATTGTTCCCTCAAAAAAAATCTAGTCTGGTAAACCCAGATATTTTTATGATGATCAGGATAAGATTATTTTTACTCAATCTGCTTCATATTTAGTGTTGAACTACATGGAGTTGCAGGCAGATCCCATGCTATTACGTAAAAATGCTGTCTTGTGATCAGCGCTGAGCATTACTTCAGCCATCTATATTTATAGATTTAATCTACAAATACGGGCAGATCTCGTTAGTAAACATTCAGTCATTAATCGATGGTTAATATTTTCAAAACAGCTCCCCAAAATCTTTTTAATATGCATAGCTGAACTACCTGCTAGCGTATAGCTGTACCAGCAACATTTGAAAAGGGAAGAATCTGGCTAACCACTCGTTCCCAACGAGTCAGACCTGTGGCATCCACATAGACAATATCATTGCTGTGCATTTTAAACTTTTTGGCCAAGCCAAAATCTCCAAGATTTTTTAAACTTAAATGATATATTTCAGTCATTTGGTTATTTGAATTGTCACGTAAGACGTAAATGCGACTAGCACTGGCTGAATAGGGATTAATCCCTTCACTTTCACCGAGAACATCCGCGAGAGTCATCCCTTGGTCACGTATGGGTAAGGGGGTATTCGTGCCTGCTTCACCCATGACATAGATTTTCTGATTTTCACGAGGACTGATATACAGGGTGTCATTGGGTTGAATTAACAGCTTATGTAATGAATATCCTGCCTTTTCTAATGCAATTGTATTGAGGTCATAGGCCACACCCTGACGCACCAATTGAATAGAGCTAGAGTTACCTTGCTCGTTAATGCCGCCGGCCAGACCCAGTGCTGTATAAACGCTCACGGGCTGATCAGACAAATAAAACTGCCCAGCTGATTTCACATTACCCACCACTGAATAACGCTGCCCTTGATAAGAAAGTACTCTCACCACCACATCTGGATTGTTTAAATAAGGAATTAATAGTCGGCGTACTTCCCGATTAACCTCCGGAAGGGTTTTCCCTACTGTTTTATAGCGTCCAATTAATGGAAAATGGATATAACCATTTCGGTCAATTTGATAACCATTGGTATTATCAGTTGCTGTTGGAACTGCACTAATTTCCGGGTAGGCCCATAATTGAAAGGATAAAATATCACCTGGATTCAAACGATAATCCTGCATTTCATGCTGAAATAAAGGTGCGTAATGATTCAGGTTTTGAGTTTGGGCTGACTGCACTGCAGGTAGATTGTCCTGAGTCAATTTTACCAGATTAACTTGAGTTCCCAGTTCGGTTTGATAAATTCCTTCATCTGGTAAATCATAGGTTTGAAAGCCAGATGTTGCTGCACATCCGACTAATGATAGGCTTAAGGTTAAAACGCCTATAAGGTGTCTATTGTTCACTTGAAACCCCTTTATTTTTATATATTTAAAATTAGTATTTATTCGTAATTATTAATTTTTTTAACATGGTTTATGTGATTAACATCTAAAAGTTATAACAAATTATATAGCTTGTCTATACTTATTTTTAGTTCTAAGTATACGTTTGAATTAAAATAGATCAATAGTATTTATTAAAAAAAGTATCTAAAACTTCCATTAAATTAAGGTGTCGAGATACAAGCACTGCTTAGTTTATTCAGGTAAAATGGATTGTTTATAAATTTTATTGCTTGCAGATTAAGGTGATTGTCACAGTATAACTATACAAAACAAAAACTTAGTAGCAATGAAAGTATTTTCATATTATTTGTGTATACTTTAAAGGTTTTTTAGATTCTATTTTTATTAAATTTCACATATATTTATTCGGCATTAACTAGATTATATAAATGAAGTGTTAATTAATAATCTCTTATTAGTTGAAAGTAATATATCAGTAGTTGTAAAGCTTAAGCTGATTTTTATTGGTTGAAAAGTGTTTTAAAAAAACAATAATTATAAAGTATTGGGTAAGTGGTATAAGAAAAATACTTATCCATAAAATGTAACTATATTTGAGAATAATATTTTTATAGGTGGTGTGTTGAATAAAATTAATATATGTTATAAATAATCAAATAAGAATATCTATGCCAGAAGGCATCAATGAATTAAAAAAATATTTGAAAAGTAAAATAAAAATAAAAGGAATACTGGGAATGGTGAAAAAAATATTAGTGACTGGTGGAGCTGGTTTTATTGGATCTGCTACCGTCCGGCATATCATCAAAGCGACTGAACATCATGTTTTAAATGTTGATAAGTTAACTTATGCAGGCAACTTGGAGTCATTAATTTCTATATCAGCTCATCCCCGTTATCAATTTGCTCAAACTGATATTTGTGATCATGTATCTTTAACACGATTATTTTCAGAATTTCAGCCAGATATCGTCATGCATTTGGCAGCAGAGTCTCATGTGGATCGTTCGATCGATGGTCCAGCTGAATTTATCAGCACCAATATTGTAGGTACATATACCCTCTTGGAGGTCGCACGAAAATATTGGCAAAATTTGGGTGAAATCAAAAAGTCTAAATTTAAATTTCATCATATTTCAACAGATGAAGTCTATGGGGATTTAGAGGGGACAACCGACTTATTTACTGAAGCCACAGCTTATTTGCCAAGTTCACCTTACTCGGCAAGTAAAGCCAGCTCGGATCATTTAGTACGTGCTTGGCATCGAACCTATGGTTTGCCGGTCGTGGTCACAAATTGCTCAAATAATTACGGGCCTTATCATTTTCCTGAAAAACTGATTCCTTTGATCATCTTAAATGCGCTGGATGGAAAATCCTTACCTGTTTATGGCAATGGTCAGCAGATTCGGGATTGGCTTTTTGTAGAAGATCATGCCCGTGCTTTATATCAGGTTGCGACCAAAGGCAGGGTAGGCGAAACCTATAATATTGGGGGGCATAATGAAAAACAGAATATTGATGTGGTTAAAACCATTTGCGCCATCTTGGATGAACTTAAGCCACGACTCAATGGCCAAATATATGAAAGCCTGATTAGCTTCGTCAGTGATCGGCCTGGTCATGATTTACGTTATGCCATTGATGCTTCAAAAATTGAGCGTGAACTTGGCTGGAAACCACAAGAGTCCTTCGAGACCGGTATTCGTAAAACTGTGCAGTGGTATCTGGATAATCTGCAATGGTGCCGTCGCGTTCAGGATGGTTCTTATCAGCGTGAACGTTTAGGGGAGGCAGTCTAATGTCAAGATCAACAAAGGGGATTATTTTAGCAGGTGGTTCGGGCACACGCTTGCATCCAATCACTAAAGGAATCTCGAAACAGTTACTTCCGATTTATGATAAACCTATGGTTTATTACCCATTATCTGTGTTGATGTTAGCCGGTATTCAGGAGGTTCTTGTCATCAGTACCCCGGAAGATATTGATGGGTTTAAGCGATTATTAGGTGATGGCTCACAATTTGGCATGCAGCTAAGTTATGCGATTCAGCCTCGACCTGATGGTTTGGCACAAGCCTTTATTCTGGGTGAAAAGTTTATTGGGCAAAGTAATGTGTGCTTAGTGCTCGGCGATAATATCTTTTATGGGCAAGGTTTTACCCCCATGCTGCGTCAGGCTGCTGAACGTCAAAAAGGAGCCACTGTTTTTGGCTATCAGGTAAAAGATCCTGAACGCTTTGGGGTGGTGGAATTTGATCAACAGCAACGTGCTATTTCAATTGAAGAAAAACCGGAAAAACCTAAATCTAACTTTGCTGTAACGGGTCTGTATTTTTATGACAATGATGTGATTCAGATTGCCAAACAAGTACAACCTTCTGAGCGAGGTGAACTGGAAATTACCTCCATTAACCAGGCATATCTGGAACGTGGTGATTTAAATGTTGAATTGCTGGGACGTGGCTTTGCCTGGTTAGATACAGGTACACAGGGAAGTCTACTTGAGGCAGCTCAATTTGTGGAAACCCTTGAAAAGCGTCAAGGTTATAAAGTTGCCTGTCTAGAAGAAATTGCAATGAATAATAGCTGGTTAAGCAAAGAACAAGTGTTAGCCATTGGTCAAACGATGAGTAAAAATGGCTATGGTCAATATCTGATTTCTTTGGTGGGGTAATCATGATGAATCTTATTGAATGGATTGATTTACCTAATCTGGGAGATCATCGTGGCAGTTTGGTGGTCGCTGAAGCCAATCGGAATATTCCCTTTCATATACAGAGGCTCTACTATATTTTTGGCGCTCAGCCTGATGTTCCTCGCGGGTTTCATGCACATAAAGAGCTTCAACAAATTGGGTTTTGTATTCAAGGCAGCTGTAAAATATTAATGGATAACAGTAAAGAAAAACAAGAAGTGTGCGTAAGTCAGCCCAATAAAGGATTATTAATTCCGCCCATGGTTTGGCATGAAATGCATGATTTTTCTGAAGATTGCATATTGTTGGTATTGGCAAGCGATTATTATGATGAAAGTGACTATATCCGTAATTATGACCAGTTTTTAAAAGAAGCAGATAAAACTTTTATTGCATAGAAAATGAGATCATAAAATTAAGAAAAATAATTCACAAGTATGATGGCTTTGTTACTCAAGAGACTTCAGAAAATAGAATTTTAAATAATAATAAATATAAAGGAGATGTATGAGATGATTAAGCCGCTTACATCATTGCGTATGTTTTTTGCACTATTTGTTTTTCTTAGTCATTTGGCCTTTTTAAAAAATGACACGCATTATGCAAATATTTTTAACAGTATTTTTGACGAAGGATTTTTAGGCGTCAGTTTTTTCTTTATATTAAGCGGATTTATTTTATCCTATAACTATAAAGAAAAATTTTTTAGAGGAAATTTTTCAAAAAAAGAGTTTTATATTTCTCGTTTAGCAAGAGTATATCCAGTACATCTAGCAACTACGGCAATTGTACTTCTGTTGACCTTTAGCCAGTCTGGACAAGGATGGGAATACTTAATTCAACACATTTTTCTAATACAAAGCTTTTTTTTAGAAGAAAATATTCATTTTTCATTAAACTCTCCATCCTGGAGCATTTCCGATGAATTGTTCTTCTATTTACTTTTTCCATTTGTATTTTTAATTTCTGAAAAAATAAGAAGCTATATATTTATTTTTTATCTTATAGCTATTTTGGTTTTGAATATGCAGCTTGATAAAAACCAGAATCACTATTGGCTGTACATTTCACCATGGGTACGTTTTTCAGATTTTTTACTTGGTATTATCCTGTTTGATCTTTATGAGAAAATAAAAGTTAATTATTCTAAAATGAAGATACCTACTTTTGTATTTGAATCAGGAGCGATTTTACTTTTTGTCTTATTCTTTGTATTTCATAGCAAGATAAATATCAGTTATAGATACTCAATTTATTATTGGTTACCTATGGCTACCATTATTCTTGTTTTTTCATTGTCTCATGTTGTTAATGAAAAAAGTATTATTACCAAGTTTCTATCAAATAAATATATGGTTTTGGCGGGAGAAATCAGTTTTTGTTTTTATTTGCTTCATGTTTTGGAAATACAAGTTTTAAATTATATAAAAAAGATGTTTTTATTTGATATAGATTTAATGTTGTTTTCATTGATTATATTTATTGTGACTTTAATAGCCAGCTTTATAATGTATAAATATATTGAAAAGCCTCTAAATAAAAAGATGAAGAAATTTTTATTAGAGCCAAGTTTTAAATCTAAGAATTATGAACTGAATAAATAATATTGGGGTTTTCACTTTAATTCATATCAAGAGATTAGTTTTGATAAATGTGAAATTAAAAAATGAATAACAAATTTTTATACGAGATTGATAAGAATGATACCTTTTCTTGAGCTAAAAGCGATAAATGCTCAATACCGTGACAAACTTATAGCAGCTTGTACACAGGTCATTGATTCTGGTTGGTATATCTGTGGCAAAGAGTTAGAGGATTTTGAACGAAATTTTGCGAATTATTGTGGTACAGAGTATGCCATAGGGGTTGCCAATGGATTGGATGCTCTAATTCTGACCCTGCGTGCATGGAAAGAACTGGGTAAACTGAATGAAGGCGATGAAGTGATCGTACCTTCAAATACCTATATTGCAAGTATTTTGGCAATTTCACAGAATCATCTGAAACCGGTATTGGTCGAACCGGATATCCATACGTTCAATATTGATGTTAAAAAAATTGAAGCCGCGATTACCATCAAAACAAAGGCAATTTTGCCTGTTCATTTATATGGACAGCTTGCTGCCATGCCAGAAATTATGGCGATTGCCAAGAAACATAATTTACTGGTTTTAGAGGATTCGGCACAAGCCCATGGCGCTGAAATCGAGGGTAAAAAAGCAGGGAATTGGGGAGATGCTTCAGGCTTCAGTTTTTATCCAGGAAAAAACCTGGGTGCGCTGGGTGATGCCGGGGCAATTACCACCAATGATGCTGAATTGGCCCATATGCTTAAGGCTATACGTAATTATGGCTCACATGAAAAATATAAAAATCTGGTCATGGGAGTAAATAGTCGCCTTGATGAAATTCAGGCGGCTATCCTGAATGTAAAACTGCCATTTTTAGATCAGGAAAACCAGCATCGTCGTCAGATTGCAGATCTCTATTTAAAAGAAATTCAGAATCCAGCCATTGTGCTTCCACTTAAAAATATAAATACCGCAACTGATATGCAGCATGTTTGGCATTTATTTGTGATCCAGACCAGATATCGGGAGGAATTACAAAAATATTTGGCAGAGCATGGGGTACAGACATTGATTCATTATCCGATTCCGCCCCATAAGCAGCAAGCTTATAAAGCATGGAATAACTTAAACTTACCAATTTCAGAACAAATTCATGCGCAGGTCTTGAGCTTGCCGATAGGGCCTACTTTATCCATGGATGAAGCAAAGCAAGTTGTTCAGTTATGTAATGGTTTTCAAATATAGATGAATTTACTTAAGACCAGTGTACTGAATGGGGTGGCGGTCCTGATTAAGACCATAACCCTGTTTGTACTGAATAAAATTCTGGCTGTATATCTGGGGCCGACTGGATATGCAGCTTTAGGTCAATTCCAAAATTTTATTCAAATGGTGACTACTTTTGCGGGTAGTGCAATTAATACCGCAGTCATTAAATATACTGCTGAATATCATGAAGATGAAAGCAAACAACGTGCAATCTGGAAAACAGCAGGCAGTATTGTTTTTGTATTTAGTCTGATGTTCGCATTTTTAATTTTAATTTTCCAAAGGCAGCTATCACTTTATATATTTCATACACTTGAATATCAAACAGTTTTTGTATGGTTTGCAGTATTTTTATTATTCTTTAATTTTAATACCCTGTTTTTAGCGATACTTAATGGCAAAAAAGAAATATTAAAGCTGGTACTTGCCAATATTGCGGGTAGTTTATTTGCGCTTATTGTTACGAGTATTTTAGCAATAAAATTACATTTATATGGTGCCTTAATTGCATTATCCATTTATCAATCTATTGCGTTTATAGTGACGTTATTTCTGTGTTATCGAGCGGATTGGTTTAAGTTTTCCTCTCTGTTTGGAAAAATAGACTTAGAAATTACTAAAAAACTTAGTTCTTTTATCTGGATGGCATTGGTCAGTGCGATCTGTGTGCCTTTATCGCAAATCTTAATTCGAGCCTATTTAAGTCAGGAATTTGGCCTGGCGTATGCCGGTTACTGGGAAGCCATGATCCGTCTAAGCACCGTATACCTGATGCTGGTCACAACAACATTGGGAGTCTATTACTTACCGCGCTTGTCAGAACTCAAGATGATTGATGAAATTAAGAAAGAAGTTTATTTAGGCTATAAATTTCTTTTTCCACTGGCTGTGGCAGGCGGAGTAGTCATTTTTGTGCTGCGTGACTTGATTATCAAGGTCTTATTCAGTCCATCTTTCGCACCCATGCAAAGCCTGTTCTTTTGGCAAATGATGGGGGATGCACTAAAAATAGGAAGCTGGATACTGGCTTATTTGATGCTCAGTAAAGCAATGACCAAACTGTACATCTCTACAGAGATTATATTTACCTTATCTCTTATTGCTTTGACCTATGTATGTACCCAGCTTTTTGGATTTGAAGGTGTTTCAATAGCCCACCTCATAAACTATGGAATGTATTGGGTCGTCATCAGTTTTTTTATATTTAAATCATTAAAACAAAGAGAGATAATATGATAAATGGCCAAGCTTTAGTTTCTGTCATTATACCAAGTTATAATCATGAAAAATTTGTATGCGATAGTATTCAGAGTGTCATTAACCAGTCTTATCAGAATATTGAGTTAATTGTCATTGATGATGGATCTACAGATTCTTCAGTAGAAAAAATACAAGAACTGATTCCACGATGTGAAAAACGATTTACCCGGTTTGAATTTAGGCATCGACCGAATAAGGGCTTGAGTGCAACCTTGAATGAAGCCTTAGAATGGGCGCAAGGAGAATATTTTTCTTCTCTCGCTTCTGATGATATAATCTTGGAAGATAAAATAAAAATACAATCCGAGTTTTTAAAGCATAACAAAAATTGTATTGCAGTGTTTGGAGGAATATCAGTTATTGATCATGATTCTAATCAGGTAAAAAATAGAATTAAAAAAAGAAAAAACTATAGTTTTGAACAAATTTTATTGTTAGAGCATGAGTTACCCGCCATGACACAACTGATTAGATCAAATGCTTTAAAAAAAATCGGTGGTTATGATGCTGAGGTGAAAATTGAAGACTGGTATATGTGGTTGCTTTTAGCACAAGAAGGGGAGTTATGTTATCTTCCCGTCCTGTTTGCTAAATACAGGCTACATGATAATAATATGCATAAGCAAACCTCTCTCATGCATGATTCAAGAATGATGATTTTAAATGAGTACCAAAATCATATATTTTTTAATAAAGCAAAAAAAAGAGCGTTATGGATAAATGCGTTTGAATTAGGGTTAATATCCAAAAAGAAATCATTAGAAAAAATGCTGGGAATTTTGAGAGAGTATCCATCTGAAATTTTGACATATGATTTTTTCAGATTTTTTTACTGGTTATTTATTAAAAAAGAGTTTTAATAAAAATTAAGTTTGATAAATATTGTTAATTTGAAAAATATATTAATAGTTTTAAAAAATTTAAATAAAAAACAATAATATTAACAATATGAAATATTAATCAGTTCTTTTGCTTTTTTAAAGCATCAGATAATATAAAAGGAATAGATAATGATTATTTTAAATGAGAGTAATTCAAAAAATAACATTATTTTTTTAAGTGATAGTAATATAAGAGATAAAGTTGTTATATATCTTGTATTGTTTTCATTTTTTTTATCTCAGTTTTATTTTTGGTCCAGTGGGATTCCTCAGTTTAGTCACATCTTTATTATGGGGGCTATTTTATTATTATTTAATAAAAGTTCTTCAATAAATATTGAATACTCTAATATAATTTTATTGTTTGTCGCATATGCAATTTGTATAAATTTTGCCTGGTATTTAATCGTCCTAGATTCCAGTTATATGATGTCAACTATTTACTGGGTCTTCAATTTATTATTCTTTTTATTAATGATGAACCTGAATCAGGTTCAGATTAATTTTTTCCATGAAAAACTATTATTTCTTATTCCTTTCTCCTATGTCATTGAAATTATTATCTGGGCAAGTAACTTAGGTCGTTATGATTTTGACCCACGATACAATGGTCTTTTTAATGATCCTAATCAAATGGCATTTTGGGTGCTCAGTACCTGTGCAATTTATTTATATATTTCTGGAAGCAACTCTAAAAAAATAATCGTTTATTCTTTGGCCTTGTTTTTGATTTTATTGACCATGTCAAGATCTGCTTCAATTGGATTTTTAATGTTAACGTTAGGATTTATTTTTAGTCAAAAAGGAGATTTAAATAAAAGAATATTTGTATTCTTTGGGACCTTGGTTTTTTTTGGTGTTTTAAGCTACTTTTTATATAACATGGGGGTTTTTGATAATGTTGTATTACGATTTATAGAAGGATTAAATCAAAGAGATAGCCAAGTAGAAGGACGCGGTCTTTTTAGTTTCTTTGATTATCCTCAATATTTGATTTTTGGGGCTGGGCAAGGAGCTTACTGGTTATATAACCCCACAGGCAATGAAATTCACTCAACCTGGTTAGGGATCTTATTTTATTATGGAATTGTAGGTATATTCTTATTTTTAATATTTTTATATCAAATATTCAGGAAACTTTCACTTTCAAACAAAATGATATTATTAGGGCCAATGTTATATGGGTTTACCACTTATAGTGCAAGAACGCTTATTTTCTGGTTTTTGTTGGCGGCTTTTTTACTATTTTCAAATAATAAGAAGGAAGAATAAATATGTATATTTCTATAGGAATTCCATTTTTTAATGCAGAAAAATACTTGGAAGATGCGATTAAGTCAGTACTGGCTCAAACTTTTCAAAATTGGGAATTGATATTGGTAGATGATGGATCAACAGACCGGTCTTTAGAGATAGCCCAATCATTTGTCGATCCTCGGATTCGTATCATTGCTGATGGATGCAATAGAAGATTACCTTATCGCTTAAATCAAATTATTAATGAAGCACAATATGACATTATTGCACGTATGGATGCTGATGATTTAATGGCAGTAGACCGGCTGGAAAAACAGATAAAAGTCTTAAATGAAAATCCAGAGATTGATTTAGTGGTAACCAGCTTGTATTCGATTGGAAATAAAAATGAAATTTTAGGGAAAAGAATTTATTCTAATCATCAAATGCAACCCAAAGAAATTTTGCAAGGCCTGACCAATTTATTACATCCTTCACTGCTTGCACGAAAGGCATGGTGTAAAAGAAATCCCTATCAAGTTAATAACTGTCTAGCGGAAGATTATGAATTATGGCTCTCGGCAGCGATAAAAAATGATTTCAATTATGTGGTTATGCAAGAACCCTTATATTTTTATAGAGAAGTAGAAAATGTAAAAAAAGAAAAAATGATTCGTGGTTATAATACTCAAATTGAAGTGATCAAAAAATATTATAATAATGTTATTTCTGATATAGACAAAAATAAGATTGTATTGAAATTTGAAATAAAAAAAATGATTGTAAAAATATTAAGTTTTTTGAATTTAATGCATATTTTACATAAGCGCAGGATGACCACTGTTTCAGACGAGGATAAAATTTCTTATGCTTCACAATTAGAACTTATAGGACGATTAAAATAATGATAAATAAAAAAATTATTATAATTGGAACCACTGCATATAATCTTTATGGTTTTCGTAAAGATTTCATGTTGTCCTGTTTAGCAAAAAATTATCATGTTTATGCTTTCGTATCTGAATATAGCAATGACTGGTTGGATAAAATAAAAAATCTTGGAGTGACTCCTATTACCTATAAACTTAGCCGTGGTGGGTTAAATCCATTGACTGATCTACGTTCAACTTATCAACTCATACAGAAAATAAAAGAAATTCAACCCGATATTGTATTTTCATATTCAACTAAGCCGGTCATTTATGCAACTTTGGCTGCATATAAGAATAAAGTTCCTTATGTCTATGGCATGATTGAAGGCTTAGGTTCGCCTTTTACAATGCATAAACATGGTCAAAGTTTGAAAGCTAAATTTATACGCTTTATACAAGTATCTTTATACAGAATTGTATTTCCTTATTTAGATAAAATTATATTCTTAAATCATGATGATCCTAAGGACTTAGTACAACGCTATAATATTTATCATAAAAAAAATGCCATTGAAGTCTTGGGGCCGATAGGCCTTAATTTAAAAGAGTATGCCTACAAAAAATGGGATAATCAAAAAAGTATATCTTTTATTTTTGTAGCTCGATTAATCGCTGAAAAGGGCATATTTGAGTATTTAGAAGCTGCCAGAATAGTTAAAAAACAATATCCTGAAATACTGTTTAAAATTATAGGTGGCTTAGATACTGAAAACCTGACAAGTTTAAAACAGGCAGAATTAGATCAATTGATAGAAACAGGGATTATAGAATATGCTGGCTTCGTCACAGATGTTGCTCAACGAATATGTAATAGCGCAGTATTTGTATTGCCATCCTATCGTGAAGGTGTGCCTCGCAGCACACAAGAAGCGATGGCTATAGGACGCCCAGTGATTACCACTGATGTTCCAGGCTGTAATGAGACTGTAGTAGATGGGGTGACTGGTTTTCTTATTCCAAAATGGGATATAGCTGCATTAGTGGAAAAAATGATTTATTTTATAGAGCATCCTGAACAAGTAAATAAGATGGGATATCAAGGATTTTTATATGCTAAAAAAAATTTTAATGCAGATTTGATCAATTATAGATTATCCAAAATGCTAGGAATTGATAAGTCTTAAGGTTTTTTTAATAATTATTTTTAAAAAATATTATTTAGATTTTATACCTTATGAAAATTTATAATGATAAAGGAGATTACGGTGAAAGAAGCTGTAAGTTTTCAAATAAAAAAATATGAAGATGCTGATAAAGAAGTATGGAATGAGTTTTTATTAAACTGTAAAAATTATCATTTCATGTTTAATCGGAATTTTATGGACTACCATTCTGATCGATTTGAAGACTTTTCTTTAATGTTTAAAAATGATAAAGATAAAATCGTGGCTTTATTGCCTGGAAATATTAAAGATAATATTTTTTATAGTCATCAAGGCTTAACATTTGGTGGTTTTTTGATTGATAGGGATTGTCGTGCTATTGATATGTTAAGTCTTTTTTCTCAGTTAAAAGGTTTTTTAAAAGAAAATTATATTAAAAAAATTATATATAAATGTATACCTAATATTTATCATCATTATCCTGCTCAAGAGGATTTATATGCTTTATTTCTAAATGAAGCAAGGCTCTATCGTCGGGATATTAGTACTTCTATTAACTTACAGGAAAAAATTTACTATTCAAAATCTAAAAAATGGGCAATCAATAAAGCAAAAAAATCTGGATTAACTTATGAAGAAGTCGAACAGCCAAGCATAGTCTGGGAAGTTATTCGTGAAGTCTTAGGTCAACATCATCATCAAAAGCCAGTTCATAATGAAACGGAAATAGATTTATTAAAAAGTAGATTCCCTAATAACATAAGGGCTTATAAATGTTGTTTTGAAAGTCAGATTGTTGCAGCAGCAGTGACTTTTGAAACTGAGAAAGTAGTCCATTTACAGTATTTAGCCAGTAATGATAAGGGAAGGGAAGAAAGAGCCTTAGATATTCTAATCGATTTTTTAATCAATAAAAATATGCAGTCTACTAAGATATTTGATTTCGGTATCTCAAATGAAAAAGAAGGAAAGTTTTTAAATACAGGACTGATTAATCAAAAAGAAAGTTTTGGTGCTCGTGCGATTGTGCATGATTTTTATAGTATAGATGTATAGTGACCTAACTCATATAGAAATACCTCCACCTTGAAGCATAAATCAATACTTTATAAGAGGTGAATTTTCTGCCTCTTTTTTTTTAGTGTTTCATACTGATAATAAACGCCATCAACATTCTAAAAATAAAGTAGTTTACTTTTAAAGCTGTCCAATTTTTTTGGATTTATCTCGTAGAAATATCAATAAGATTTTTATATAAATCTTAGATGTCATATTGAATAAGATTCCTTCTTTTTACTTATCTGGCTTAGACTTGCTTAAAATTAATTAATAAGGTGAATTAATTCACCTTATTTAAAACTATTTTACATTTTGTCACATATTTTTTAGTGTGAGGTGTGTTGTATTTAAAAAATAGATTTTTTTTCAATAAATAGTAACTTTCACAATTATTTATTAAATATATTAAAAGCTCATGAAAAGATATAATTTCTAAAGTGGTTTATTTAATTGAAATTTTCTTAAAGTCTTAATTTCTCAATTAAGTGAAATATCATAGAACCTAGTTGTATGATTTTTTTAATAAAGAAAGATTAATCTATAATAAATTGTTAGTTGATATTTTTTTGATAAACATATTTCTACTTTTAAAAAAATATAATTGTTATGATTGATAAATAGACATATTGAGGTGTTTATTAATGGATCTAAAAAAAGAAAAAAATAAGATCAAAAACGTTGAAGGAAGCAATATTGTAAGGCATAAGCCTTTATTTATTGAAAAAGATAATAGTTTATCAAATAAATATTCTAAAAATATACAGGGGCATAAGAATGGAATAATACAATTTTCCTCAAAGAAGAATGGAGTTAATGAAACAGATAAGAAAAGCTCTTGGCATTATATGGATAAAAAGAATTTTAGTTTAAAAAAATCTTTATTTCCTCATGTTCATTTTTATTCTTTTTCTAATATTTTTACTAAAGAAAAATTATCTAAAAGAATAGTGGATATAGTTATTGCACTAATAGCTTTATTAGTATTATTTCCAGTTTTTATCGTTATGGCTTATAAAGTGCGGAAAAATTTAGGCTCTCCCATTTTCTTTTACCAAGAACGCCCAGGTAAAAATGGTAAATTATTTAAAATGATTAAGTTCCGATCTATGAGAAATGCAGTAGATAAAGATGGCAATCTTTTGCCTGATAAATTTCGTATCACATCATTTGGGCAGAAAATACGTTCAACCAGCTTAGACGAAATGCCTCAACTGATTAATGTTTTAAAAGGGGATATGAGTATTGTTGGGCCTCGCCCTCAAATGAAAGAGTTTCTAGAACATTATACAGATGAACAAATGCGACGCCATGAGGTAAAACCGGGTATGACAGGGCTTGCTCAGGTGAGTGGACGCAACAATTTATCTTGGGAAGAAAAATTTGAATTAGATGTGCAATATGTTGAACAGTATAATATTTGGTTTGATTTTAAAATTATGTTCAAAACTGCTAAGGTAATGCTAAGCCAAGAGGGAATTAATGCTCCTGATCAGGAAGTCGGTGCTGCGCGGTTTTCAAAAAAAAGTATTCATGACACTAGCTTATTTACAAAAGAGGTGAAATAACACCAAGCATGGATAAATAAGACTTTCACGAAAGCTAAATGCGGAGTACTGCAAGATTATATCTAAACTATTAATTTTGAGCATAAGCGAGTATTAGCATAATGTACCTATGGCTACCAGCTACAGGTATCGAATGAAATACTATTGAAAAACTGAATGTTAGATTGACAGTTCTACAAAAAATACTAAGTGTATGACAAGTGGTTTGAGACTAAGGTGACATTCAGGTTAGAAAATTGATGCTGACGCAAGTGATTAATAAAAGGTATAGCCAGTCCTGAGCTACTGAGCCATATATGAGTTGATAAGTATGGTGATTATTGATCCCTCTCTCATCAGTAGCTGATTTATCAGCGGGCTGGGGTCGATTACTTTTTTAAAGACTGGTTCAGTCGGTGTAGGGTAGCTCGATGCATTACCGGATACTTAATAAAAAAACCAGCAAGTGCTGGTTTTTTTATTTTCAGTTTCATCAGTATTTTGGAAGGTATGGAAAAGTTGTCGCTATCACCCGAACTTGAGTGTTGAATAGGTCTTAATAGGAAAATAAGCCCTTTTCTAAGGGGAATTCGATACCAATTGATACACCGCCATCGTTACCGTGTACATCAGAGTCACCCACCCACCCATTCAGTTTAAGTGGAATATCTGGGCGTAGATAATGTGTCCAGGTTAGATCTAGCGCTTTTAATTCATCCTGCGCTGGAAAAGCTAAATTAGTAATGCCTCTATCACGTCGATTAGCTGCTTGATCAAATTTCGCAAATAGGATGCGTGTATTAACACGATTGAGATGATCCAAACGAATATCGCCACCTACAGACAGCATTTGACCATCACCACCTATGGCATGCGCCAAGGGATAACCATGCTGGTAAAAACCATCGGTGTAGTTGGTGTGATTATAGGAAATGCCTTGTGCTTTACCATTGGTACGGGTATCTGCCCATTCGGTATACAGTTGGAAAGGCATATTGTTATAACTTGATGAATAATCGATTCCAGCCAAATACATTTTTTTGGCCGGCAAGCCGCCTGCTTCATCTTCACCGACATATTGCGCATAGATACCCATCGGGACTTGCACGAGGGGATGTAGATTTAAGCGTGCATCAAAACCGGCAATTTGATTTGATGGATCAGGTTCACCTGTACCACCATTGTCTTTATTGCCAACAAAAGCATCCCAAAGTGAGCTCAGGCTTTCAGGTCGACCTTCACCACCCCATTGCATAGCACGCGATGCACCCAGTTCTAAATAAGGCAAGGGTTGTGCAGTGACACGTAAGCCAATCAGTTTGGCATCAGGCACAGCATCATAATCCTGCAACTGCCCTGCAAAAGCTTGATATTGCCAAGGCCCAATCCAGGACAACCATTTGTTTGCAAAAGCATTCTGTTCGGCGCGTTGCATCGTCACGCCATAGACAGGGCGGCTGGCATCACCACGAATTAAACTACCATCATGTGCAGGACCCCAGTAGGTCGGGATCTGTCCAGCAATCAACCATTGATTCCATAATTTTCCAGCGATATATGAACCTTCAATATTCAGATCTTGATCATTCTCAATCTGTAGGTCTTTTTCTGCATTCATACGAATTCTGGCATCCCAGTTCTCGTTACCCGCATTTAGCTCGATACCTGCCTGATATTGCGTTTTTTGCTGATCGCCAAAGGCTTGAGGAATATTCTTTTGATCAGTTTCTGCAAATAAGGATGCTTTGAGCGACTGGTTATTGGCATTCAAATGTGCCCATACAGTATCAATGACTTTTTGCTGAGTATTATTGCTGATTTTAGCTTGAGCAAGAGCACGTTGAATTTCATCACCACTGATGGGCCAAGTGGAAGTACTGATTTGAATCACACCCTGCTGATTGAGCCAGTTTAAATCGGTACGTAAGTTTTGGTCATTTAAAACGATGCCTTGTGCAAAGGCGAGGGAAGAACTTAATGCCAAGGTAGCGAGCAGTGTTTTGGATAACATTCTTGTATATTCTCAGGAGTTTTAAACTATAACCACGATAGGTTTTTTAGTTGATTTTTTCAACAACAATCATTTGCAATAAATGTAAGGAAGGATAATTTCACACCCTGCTCAGACAGAGTGTGAAAGTCGAGTTTAGAATAGATTAGTCATTATCTTTATGTGCAGTATAGGCATAGGCATAATTATAACCATAGCTACCCGCTGCACCTTTTTGTACATCATTGAGAATCACACCATTAACTTTTACATTGGCCTGTTCAAAACGATTCACCGTAATTTCAAGTTCTTTAATTTGCGTTTTTCCATGACGGGCAATCAATAAATTGACCCCTGCATATTGCGCAATAATAATACCATCAGTCACAGCAAGTACTGGCGGAGTATCAATTAAAATATGATCAAAATGAGCAGATGCCTGATCCAGGAAAGCCTTGAATTTATCGGTACTTAACAGTTCAGACGGATTGACTGGACTCTTGCCGCGAGTAACAAAGAACAGGTTTTCTACAGTAGAATTTTGGACAATATCTTCATAGCTATTTTGAAGATTTAACAGTTCTGCTAAGCCAGGGCTTAGCTCTGCATTGAAATATTTATGCAAATAACCACGACGCATATCACCATCAATGACGAGTACCCGTTTTCCACCTTGCGCCAAAATGGTTGCAAGGTTAACAGTAATAAAAGATTTCCCAATCTCAGGGGCAGGGCCTGACAATGCAATCACATTATTGCTGGCATTCATTAAGGCAAAGTGAATTGCGGTGCGCATACTACGCAGGCTTTCAATTGCAATATCACCGCTGTCTTTCACTGCAAGAATAGGAATATTTTTTCTCTTATTTAGCAGATTATTACGACTCGCTTGAGTTAAAGAACGTGGCACGGTGGCATATACTGGTAGATCCAGCTCATTTTCAATCTGAGCAGCATCCTTAATGCCTGAACGCATCATATTACGTAACAGTGCTAATAATGTACCGAGGAATCCTCCCAGAAAAATCGACAAAATCAGGATTTGTAATTTCTTCGGTTTAATCGGTTGAATGGGTTCAACTGCAGTATCGACAATACGTACATTGCCAATTTCACCGGCTTTGGCAATACGAAGTTGCTGGTATGAATTCAATAGACCTGTATATAGCTGTTGTTTGACTTCAACTTCACGGAACAATTGTAAGTACTGGCGCTGTAGTTCAGGTAAACGTTTTAATGTTCCATCTAGCTCTGCAATTTTTTTATTGATTGCAGCGAGTTGTGCATTCATTTGCTGCATCATCGGATGTTCATCCATATATTTGGATGAAGCTTCTGCAACCTGCTGCTCTAGCTGGATTTTTTGTGTCTCTAAAGTAATGCTTTGGGTTAAATATAATTCCGATTCTTTGGTAACATCCACTGTATTTGCTTGTTGGCGGAAGCGGTTGAATTCACGCTCTGCAACATCAAGTTGTTGTTTTAATTCCGGTAATTGATTTTCTAGGAATTTAAGTGTCTGCGCAGTTTCTGCAGATCGACGTTCAATATTCTGTTGGCTATAAGCAGCTAGAATGGCATTCAGTACTTGCGTAATATGCTTTTTATCTTCACCTTGATAATTGAGACCTAATACGCCAGTCAATTTTCCTTTTTCAGCGATGGAATAGCTGGCGGTTAAAGTCTGCATAGCAGCAGGCAAGCTTTGCTTTCGGATATTATAAGCGGCATCGAAACGGTCTTGACTAAAAACACCTACTTTCCAAAGGCCGTATTCAGATGAGGATTGACTGATCTGGTTTAGAGGCGCAGAAAAAACCACCTGTTCAGTTGTCTCATCAGTCAGGCTATATTTGCCTTCTTTAAAACTTAAAATTAAGTTTTTATCCTGAAAATATTGTGGAATATCAAACTGGCGAACATCAAAACTATTCTGATTATCTTTAAATAATACTGATTTTTTTGAGTATTCAGTGCTGTACTTATGCTTGGCCATTAACCGGTTCCAGAAACTGTCTTCTGTACCAGATATGCGAATATTTAAATTTAAATGATTGATGACTTCGCCGAGCACCAAACGCGATTTTAAAATCTCAATTTCGGCTTGCGCTGGAGATTTTTGGTCGATCATGCCGGATAAATCACCCAATAGTGCAGCTGAAGTACCTTTACTATCTTCAACTTGTACCAATGCATCGACTGTATATGTATCTGGTGTGGTTCTTAAGTAGAGTAAGGCACAGATCAAACTTAAAGTAACGCACAGGGCAATCAGTTTCCATTGTGCAATCAAGGAAAAAAACAATTCCTTTAAGTCAATGGTGTCTTCGGTGTTGGCGGTTTGGCTCATAATTTAAATATCAAAAAGTGAAAAAATTAAAAAAATTAAATATATTTTTTCCAGTCAGCAATACAGTCTTGAATTAATTGACAGGTGTCATCAAAAAATGTTTGATCATGCTGATAAGGATCGGCAATATTTTTACTTTGCCAATGCCCCAGTCTAAAGGTTTTACCTTTAGCAAATGGCCAGGTCTGTTCTATATGTTTTTGCTGATTCTGACTCATCACAAGAACTAGGTCAGCTTTTTTAATCAGCTCAGCATTGAGTTTTTTTGCAATATGCGCACTCATATCAATCTCAAAGCGTTGCATGCATAGACTGGCTTTTTCATCGGCTGCATGTCCAACCACACCCGCAATACCCGCAGACTCAATCTGTAAATGCGGATATTGCTGTTTTAAAAAGTATTCTGCCATGGGGCTACGACAAATATTGCCAATACAAACCACTAAAATATGATTGATTTTCATTAATTCCCCAAACGGTCTAAATTATACAAAGCATTTGAGAATGGGATAATCTGGTTGACGACACGCTGCCAGCGCGCCAAGCCAGAGGCATCAACATACACAATATCATTGCTGCGCATCTTAAACTGATTGGCCAGACCAAAATCAGCAATACTGGTCAAGTCCATCTGGTAGACTTCAGTGTGAGTAGTCGTGGGCTGACTACGCACCACATAAACCTTACTGCGACTGGCAGAAAGTGGATTTAAGCCCAGACTTTCTCCTAATACATCACTCAGACTCATGCCTTGATCACGTATGGGCAATGACTGATTTTTACCGGATTCACCCATCACATAAATTTTCTGATTTTCACGATTATTGACATATAAGGTGTCATTGGGCTGAATCAGCAGATTATGGAGTGAGAGGCCTGCTTTTTCTAGCTCTACAGTATTCAGACTATATGAGCGTCCTTGGCGTACTAAGGTAATAGAAGAATTATCTCCTTGCTGTGCATTTACACCGCCTGCCATCCCTAAAGCAGTATAAACACTAACAGGTTGATCGCTTAAATAGAATTGACCGCCTTTCAGAACATTACCTTGAACCGAATAACGTTGACCTTGATAAGATAATACTCGTGCGATTACATCCGGATTTTTTAGGTAACGTGATAGCTGATGACGTAATTCACGATTGACTTGGGTCAGTGATTTTCCTGCGGCTTTATAACGGCCAATAATTGGAAACTGAATATAGCCTTCGGAATCGATTTGGAAACCATTCGCTTGAGCAGACTGATCACTACTAATATTAGTTGGAGATGTGAGTTCAGGATAAGCCCATAAGTAAATCGATAAAATATCACCTGAACTCAGATTGTAGTTACGATGCTGTGTGTTAAACAGATGTGCATATTCTTGTTGAATATTCTGTACGGCAGGCTGAACAGCCATAATAGAATCTTGAGTAAGTTTTATGACATTCACTTCTGTGCCGAGGTCGGTTTGAAAAACGCCTTCGCTAGGTAAGTCATATGTTTGTAAACCAGAGGTGACTGCACACCCTGTAGTAGCAATGCCACATGCCAATAAAGCAGCTAGTTGAAAGTGTCGCACACGTTTTCCCAGAGATTATTTTTAAATTTTAAAATTGACGCTATTCTACCCAAGTTATTGACTATATACATAGCAATTTGTAACTATCTTTCTGGATTGATGATAAAAACTGAATAGAGTTAAAGTGTAAATAATTTAATAATTACAAATAAAATAATTAATTTTTACAAAAAATATACGCCACGCTGTTTTTGAGAGGATTTGAGCACAAATCATAATAGAAATTTCATAGTTTTCTGCTAGTATGCCTGCCGAAAGATTTAATCTTCATAAGTACAGTACATTAATAAGGCGTTGAAATGCTATCTATTGCAGATTTAAAAAAATCGGTGATTGGTTTGGGCTATGTGGGCTTGCCACTTGCAGTTGAATTTGGGAAAAAAGTACCTGTCGTCGGCTTTGATATCTACCAGAAACGAATTGATGAACTTAAAAGTGGTCAACACCATACCTTATATGACGCAATTATTTTAGCAGTTGTGCATGATCAGTTTAAAAAGATGACAGCTACAGAAATACATGCATTGGGTAAGGGTAAGTATGTTTTATTTGATTTAAAGTATGTAGTTGATCAGTCTGAGAGTTCATTACGATCATAATGTAATTATATTTAGGCAGATAATAATCAATGAAAAATAATAGTTTGATTGTCAGAAATTCAGTTTTTTTAGCAATACGAACTATCGTGATAACAATTGTTGGTTTGTACTCTGTGCGTGAACTTTTATCCATATTAGGTGTTGAGGAATATGGTTTATTCAATCTCGTATTCGGGGTTGCTGTACTTTTTTCATTTATTAATGGAGCAATGGTTTCATCTACTCAAAGATATTTAGCATATTATATTGGAAAAAAAGATGAAGGAATGCTGAGTGCTGTTTGGGTGAGTAGCCTTATTTTACATTTAAGTATTGCAATATTAATTGCGGTTTTGCTTTTTTTATTGAAAGATCAGGTGATGAAGAAAATTTTGGTTGTGGACTTAAAATATTTAAAATCAGCTTATTTTGTTTATTATTGCTCTATTTTTTCAGTCTTTATATCAATTATACAAGCACCATTTAGTTCATTAATACTTGCTCAAGAAAAAATGTCTTTTTTTGCATTTTTGTCTTTGTTTGATGCTGTTGCCAAGCTCATTATAATATATTTATTATATTTATTTGAATATTCTATTTTAGAAAAATATTCTTTAATGTATTTAACTTCAGTTGTGGTAGTTTTTATAATTTATTACTTTTATTGTTTTAAAAAATTTGATAAGGGTTTTAATTTTAATAAGGTTAATCCGAGTTTATTAAGAGAAATAACAATTTATTCTTTCTGGAATATATTTGGTAATTTTTCTTTTATGGCAAAAACGCAGGGTGTGAATATTTTGTTAAATATTTTTGTAGGTGTTATTGCTAATTCTGCCTATGCTATTACGACTAATGTGAGTTCGGCTATTGGTGGTTTAATTAACTCTATTGTGACAGCAATCAACCCACAAATTTATAAAAGTTATGCAGAAGAAGATTATGAGCGTAATATAATACTAATTAATTCTGCTTCTAAGTTTAGCTTTTTTTTAGCTTTTATAGTTATACTACCTGTTTTATTTAATACTAAATTCTTGTTAGAACTTTGGTTAAATCAACTACCACTATTTTTAGTAGATTTCGTACAGTTGGCTCTTGTTATTTTATTGGTAGACTGTCTTTCTGGTTCCTTAATGACAGGGATACAAGCAACGGGAAAAGTTAAAGCTTATCAGGCTGTAGTTAGTATAGCTGTATTTTTAAACTTACCTATCAGTTATTTTTTATTACAGTCTGGATGTGAGCCTATTGTTATTTATTGGGTTGCTTTAGTAATGGCTTTCGTGAGTTTAGGATTGAGATTATATTTCATTAGTAGTTTGACTAGATTTAGTATTTCTTTATACTTAAAGTCAGTTATTTTAAGGTCTTTATTGGTAGTGACTAGTTCTATTTTACTAATATACTTTTTATTGGGCAAATTAGATTTAAATAGCTCTTTTTTATCATTTATATCAGAGTCATTTCTCATAGTTATAAGTGTTTTTCTTAGTGTTATAGTATTTGGGTTGAAATCCTCGGAAAGATTATTTCTTTTTTCTAAAATTAGTGGTTATATAAAATGAATATAGAGTCAATAGTTAAAAACAACTTATGTACAGGTTGTGGGGCTTGTATTTCTGAAGATTTTTATAAGCAGTCTAAAATGATTTGGGATGAAAATGGCTTTTTGGTTCCACAATTAGGGCTAAACTCTACTCAAGAAAAAATGGTAATGGTTTGTCCATTTGCAACACAACAAAAAAATGAAGATGAGCTAGGAGAGCTATTTTTAAAAGATAATTCTATGAATTATAATAGTAAACTTGGGTATTACACTAATTTATATGCAGGATATGCTAAGCAGTTTAGAGAAACCTCTTCTTCTGGCGGTATAGCAACATATGTGTTTAAAAGACTATTAGAAGAAAAAATTGTAGATCACTTATTTATAGTTAAAGAAAAAAATGGTGAATATTCTTATCAATTTTTTTCGAACTTTCAAGAAATTACAAAAATTTCAAAAACCCGTTATGTGCCAGTAACAATGGCAGAGTTATTTGAGAAAATTTCTACTATAGATGGAAAGGTCGCTGTATCGGGAGTGGCTTGCTTTGTGAAGGCAGTGCGCTTAAAGCAATACTACTATCCTGAGCTAAAAGATAAAATACCATTTGTTGTGGGAATAATTTGTGGGGGGTTGAAAAGTAAATATTATACAGATTTTTTAGCGCAATCGGCAGGTTGTTTTTCTGAATACCAAAATGCAGAATACCGAGTAAAAAATAAAGAAAGTTTTGCTTTAGATTATAAGTTTTCTTGTGTAGAGAAAAATACTAATAAAATACATATGGTGGAAATGAAAACATTGGGTGATATGTGGGGTACAGGACTATTTAAATCAAATGCTTGTGATTTTTGTGATGATGTTGTAACAGAATTAGCTGATATATCATTAGGAGATGCATGGATAGATCCTTATGATAAAAGTGGGTTGGGAAATAGTATTGTAATTACTAGAAGTCAAATAGCTGATGACATTATTAAATTTGGCCTTACATCTAATAAATTGGTTTTAGATACTTTGTCAGAAAATATAGTATTGAAATCGCAGCAAGGAAGTTTTAATCACAGGCATAATGGTTTAAAACTCAGAATGGAGGAGGCAAGTAATAGTATTGGATATTCCTTACATAAGAGAAAGCGTTTTTTAATTAATCAGGATTTCTTATTAAATAGTATTCAAATCTTTAGAGGTAAAACAAGAGCTAATAGCTTGAAATACTGGAGAAGTGAAAGAAATATTAAAAGTTTCAATGAGAAAATGAAAAAATGCTTATTTAGTTTAAGATTGCTGACAAGATTTAATGCTTATATCAAAAAATATCTAAGTGGTCTGCGAGTGAAGGTGAAATGAAGAATATTGCTATTTTAACTTTAGGTCTTAAGTATAATTATGGTGGAATACTCCAGACTGCAGCATTATATAATTTTCTACAGAAAGAAGGTTTTAATCCAGTTTTGCTAAGAAAATATCCAATTCAAAAAGGCTGGAAATCTATTATTATTAGAATTCTAGAAAGATTCCCTTTTCAAAATTTAAAAGGTTATAGGTTTTCTTATATTAAATATAAAAACAATACCCGATTTTTTAATTGCTATATGCCAAATCAGACAGAAATTATGACTTATAGGAGTGAAATAGAAAATTTTTTAAATACAAAAAAAGTATATGCGATTATTGTGGGGAGCGATCAAGTATGGCGTTATACGTACATTAATGATACAGAATATGATACTTATTTTCTAAATTTTAAATTAAGTAAAAAAATCAAAAAAGTATCTTATGCAGCTTCTTTTGGAATAAATACTTGGGAAGCTCCTAGCGAAAATCTTAATATAAAAAAATATTTATCAGAATTTAATGCTGTGTCGGTACGAGAGAGTAGTGGGCAGGAAATTTGTAAAAAAGATTTCGACAGACAGGATGCTGAATTGGTTTTAGATCCAACATTACTTATAGATCAGTCTTTTTATTTAGATATGATTAAGAATACATCGCAAGTCAATTATGATTGTATTACGTACATACTTGATGATAATTCTAAGAAGAATGAATTAATAAAGAAAATAAACCTAAAGTATCAACATAATATTACTTCTAATCTATTAACTAAGAGCTCTATGTTATCTATAGAAGATTGGGTAGCATCATTTTATACTACAAATTTTGTAATAACTGATTCATTTCATGGGATGGTTTTCTCTATTATTTTTAATAAACAATTCGTGGTTTTGTTAAATGATAATAGAGGAAAAGATAGATTTATTTCACTTTGTAATATTTTGAATTTACAAGATAGGTTGGTTGATCCAAATTGTGAGATAGATGTAGATTTTAAGCCTATTAATTATTTAGAAGTTAATAAAAAGCTTGAGACTTTAAGATGTAAATCTAAATTATTTTTATTGAATGCGCTTAAATGATAAAATATATTTAAATTTATTTTTGGGAGATTGGTTTATTAATGAGTGATTTAATTTCAGTTATTATACCAGCATATAATTCAGAAAATACTATTGAAATAGCTATTCAAAGTATTTTAGATCAGACATATAGTAACTTAGAGTTAATTATTTGTGATGATGGTTCTCAAGATAGAACCCTAGAGTTGATTAAGTCATTTAAAGATGATCGAATAAAGATTTTATTAAATGAACATAATCTAGGTAACTTATTAACAACTAATAAATTATTGGAATCTTGTCAAGGAGATTTTATTGCCTTACAAGACGCAGATGATTATTCCTCAAAGGATAGGTTGGAAAAACAAATCTCCAAGATTAAAGAAAAGAATGTAGACTTGGTGAGCTCAAGTGTTGGTTTAGTATTTAAGAATAGAGTTATGAGGGTTATAAGAAATCCTGAATATCCTTTGAATTTTATGAATAGAATTCAGGTGCCAATAATATGGGGAGCATGTTTATTTAAGAAAGAAATCTATAAAAATATTGGTGGCTTTGATTTAGTTTTTAATCGAATAGGTGCTGCTGATTATAATTGGTTGCAAAGAGCAAGTATAAACTATAATTTTTACAATATACAGGAAGTATTATATTTTTATAGGCAACATGGTTCTAGTTTTACTAAATCGTCTATAGAGATTAATACAAATAAACTTTATAGTGAAGAAATTGCCTATGATATTTACTTGTCTCTAATTGGTAGAGGATCTTACGATTTCGATTTTTCAAGAGAAATATTTAAAGAACGCAGTGTTTATTATGAGTCTTATCATAGAAAGGATAATAAAAAAGTTTTAGGATTGTTATATAATGGGTTAATTTTTGATAATTTGAGCTACTTTATATATGCTAAAGAAACTTTTTCCATAAATACCTCTTTAATACATAAATTTAAGTATTTAATCTATGGTTTAATTGTTTCAGTATTTGGTATGCTATTTGTGGAAAAGTTAAAAGAAATGTTAAGGAAAGATAAATGATTCCTTATTTTTTTATATTATTTGTGGTTACACTTTGGATTTATATAGAGAAGCGATCTTTTGGTAGAAAGTCCCTTTATTTTCCCTTTTTTTGTTTACTTTTACTTTTTTCGTTGCGTGATTTTTCTGTGGGGACAGATACAATTGTCTATACTGATAAATTTATTAATCTAATTCTTGTGGAGTATTATAATTTTAATAATAATATTGAGTTTGGATATCAGGTATTGGAGTATCTGGTATTAAGCTTTAGTCACAATTATTTTTGGTTATTTTTATTATGTGGCTCTATTATTCTTTCAGGTTTTTTTTACATTTTAAGGAAATACTCTAGTAATTACTTATTGTCAATTTTTGTTTTTATTACATTTGGTATTTATACATTTTCTTTTAATATTTTAAGGCAAGGTTTAGCTATTTCCATTTGTTTCTTTGCATTACATTTTCTTATTCAAAGAAAGTTTTTATATTATTTTTTAAGTGTTGCTATAGCTTCTTTATTTCATGTATCGGCATTGATTATGTTGATATTCCCCTTTTTATTGCAATTTAAAATAAAAATAGAATATAAAATGCTTATAGTGTTTTTGTTCTCCTCAGTTTTTAGTAGTGTGGTCATTTCATATTTATCTAGAGATAATGTAAGATATGAAGCATATAATCAAGCGAGTGAATTAGCAGGTGGTTATTTTGTACTACTATTTTATCTATTCTGGGTATTTCTGTTATACTTTTTTGGCCGTAAAGAAAGAATTTTAAATATTAAATATGCTGTATTAGAGCAAATTTATATTTTAGGTATTATACTGGTAATACCTATTGCTTTACTTGGCACCAATCCGTCGGGTCCACAACGTCTACTAAGCTATTTCTCTCCTTTACTTATGCTTTTAATTCCTATTATTATTGAGAGATTTAACTCAAGAGTCATTACATTTTTATTTATAATTGTTTCCTGTATTTATTTTTATTTGAATTTATTTAGTTTTGGGGACTTGATTCCATACAGTCTTAACCCGATTTTTGAGGTGTTTTAAATGCGCAATGAAGATATTGTTAGTGTTGGTATTCCATTTTATAATGCCGAAAAATATTTGGCTTTATCAATCCAATCTGTGATTTCTCAATCATACAAAAACTGGGAGTTAATACTTGTTGATGATGGATCAATTGATTCTTCTGTTCAGATAGCTAATAGTTATGCAAAATATGATAAACGTATAAAAGTTATATCTGATGGGGGAAATAAAAAACTACCGTTTAGATTAAATCAAATAATAAAAGAGTCAAAGGGAAATTTTATAGCTAGAATGGATGCTGATGATATTATGCATCCTCAAAGACTAGAAAAGCAGATTAACTTTCTCAAAAAAAATACAAAATTTGATTTGGTTTCTTCTGGTCTAATTTCAATTAATAGTGATAATCAAGTTAAAGGCTTTAGAAGTGTTAAAAAGCTACATTTTGATTTTACATTGCCTAAGTTAAGTTATCCTATTGTACATCCCTCTGTAATGGCTCGGAAATCTTGGTATGAACGTAATTATTACTCTGAAAAATTTCCTAGGGCAGAGGATTTTGAGTTATGGACGAGAGCAATAGTAGATAATGACTTTAAGATGGCTGTGATGCCTGATCTACTTTTATATTATAGAGAAGAAGGTAATTTATCACTTGATAGATTAATAAACTCTTATAGGGATACTTTGAAAATATATTCTCAGTCTCATTCAAAAAATAATTTAGACATTGAAATTTTAAGATTAAATTTTAAGATATTAGTGAGTAAGGTTTTTTACTATACTGGCAATTTGCAAAAGTTGGCGCGTCGTAGAAATGAAAAATTCAACAATATTGATCTAGATTATTATCAACAAATACTTAACCAAGTTGTTACTAAAAAGATTTAAATATGACCAAAGTTTTAATTATAGGTACGGTTGCTACAAGTTTTTATGGCTTTCGTGCAGATTTAATTCGTACACTGTTAAAGAATGGACATCAAGTCTATGCATTTACGTCTGAATATACGGAAGAAGATCTAAAAAAAATCGAACAACTCGGCGCAATTCCCATTACTTATACTTTAAATCGTGGTGGACTAAACCCACTCGCAGATATAATTGCAACATATCAACTCTCAAAAAAAATTAAAGCAATTAATCCTGATTTAGTATTCTCTTATTTTTCTAAACCCGTCATTTTTGGTACTTTGGCAGCCAAATTAGCTAAAGTACCACGTGTGATAGGTATGCTTGAAGGTTTAGGCTATACATTTACAGAGCAGCAAGAAGGCTTAAGAAAAAAAACGCAAATTATTAAAAAAACACAGGTTTTTTTATATAAAATAGCATTACCACAACTTGATCAGCTTATTTTTTTAAATCCTGATGACCCTAAAGATTTACTTGAAAAACATGCAATACATGTCAAAAATGTAGAGGTTTTAGGTGGGATTGGCTTAAATTTACAAGATTACCCATATCAACCACTGAACAGCATTCGTACACCTATTAAGTTTTTATTTATTGGTCGCCTGCTTAAAGAAAAAGGAATACATGAATTTGTTCAGGCGGCAAAACTGGTAAAAGAAAAATATCCTGAAACAGAGTTTACAGTACTCGGTGCCATTGACCATGCAAATTTAGGTGCCTTATCTGAAGCTGAGCTTAATCAACTTATTCAAACTAATATTATTCATTATCCAGGTCACGTCAGTAATGTGAGTGATTGGATAGCAGAAAACCATATTTTTGTATTACCATCCTATCGAGAAGGTGTTCCACGTAGTACACAAGAAGCGATGGCTATAGGGCGTGCAATTATCACTACGGATGTTCCTGGTTGTAGAGAAACAATTGTTGATGGTGTAAATGGATTTTTAGTACCAAAATGGAATCCTGAGGCTTTGGCTGAAAAAATGATTTATTTTATTGAGAATCCTGAGCAGATATCGTTGATGGGTGCAGCAAGTTATGAAATTGCAAAAGAAAAATTTGATGAAAATGTTGTAAATAAAAGACTGATTAAATTTTTAGAAGTGGTTGGGTAGATAGAATGTATAGAGACTATTTAAAAAGTATAATGGATATTTTTTTTGGATTTATAATTTTTATACTTCTTTTACCTATCTTAGTACTACTTTCATTTTTTGTTTTTTTCTCAATGGGTAGTCCCATTTTCTTTAAACAAGAAAGAATTGGGAAAAATAATAAACCTTTTATTATGTATAAATTCAGAACTATGCGTGAGCCTAAAGAGGGTGAAAATCGATTGTTGTCTGATGCAGATCGTGTCACAAAAGTGGGTGCTTTTTTAAGAAAAACAAGTTTAGATGAGTTGCCAGAAATCATAAATGTCATTAAAGGTGAAATGAGCCTTGTAGGACCAAGACCATTGTTGGATTTACATTTAGAACTTTTTAATGATCAGCAATTAAAAAGACATGATGTTAAGCCTGGTATGACGGGTCTGGCACAAGTGATGGGTAGACAATCTTTAAGCTTTACACAAAGAACAGATTTAGACGTTAAATATGTTGATAATCTAAGCCTTTGGTTAGATATAAAAATTATAGTCAAGACGATATTGGTAGTATTAGGTGCTGATGGTATTAAAACTGGACAAAAGTTTGAAGAAGTCGATGATGTCGGTTTGAAAGATTTGATCGAAAAAAAGCAGAAAGAAAGTGAAAAATAATCGTTGGGAAATGGGCTCTTCATTTCATGAGATTTCAACAGAGCTGATATCAAGTGTTTCTAATATATCTTGGAATGATTGTGAACTTTATTTAAGTGGTCGATATGCCTTATTGGATTTAGTACTTTATAAGAAGACTTATGAAGGTTTAACAGAGATATATGTGCCTTCGTACTATTGTCATGATGTTACGCGACTCATTGAAAGCCAGATTGAAGTAAAATTGTATGAGTGTTCGCCTATCTCTGTTGTCGATCTTTCATTATTCCCTAGAGATGCGACAGTCATTTTAGTTGAATATATGGGAAATAAAGTAAGAACGATTGGTGATAATTCATTAAAAGTTATCATAGATAAAACACATAACCCACTTTCAAAGTTTTCTTATTCTTTTACGCCTGAATTTCAATTTGGCTCTTTGCGTAAAATATTCCCAACAGGTGAAGGTGGCTTTTTATTTCCAAAACTTTGCTCTTCACTTAAAAAAATATCATCAATAAATGATGATAATTTGAAATTCTTGAAAAGAGCAATGTATCTTAAAAAAGTATATTTACATGGTGGAGATATTGATAAGAAAGATTTTTTAACCGAGTTTAATGCTTTTGAAGAGTTCCTGAATAATACTACTGATATTTATAGTATTTCGGAAGATACTTTAGCGCTCCTATCTACACTAGATATTGATACTCTTTATAAAAATAAGAAAAAAAATTTAGAGTTTTTGTATTCATACTATAAAAATAGTACTGTTATTCAAATTTTTAAAAATAATAGCTACTTTTCTTTTTGTGTGTCATTAGAAGGTTACTCTCATATCAGATCAAAGCTTATTGATAATAATGTATACCCAATAGTATTGTGGCCAAATTATAAGGGTGATATTCATTTAATTAATGGATATGTTTTAGTTTCTTTACATGCAGATTTTAGGTACGATTTACAAGACCTAAAGAAATTAACTAATATTTTGGACGGTATATTCTGTGAATTATAAATTTTCTGTAGTCACTGAGGATAATTTATCTACTATCAAGAATCAATTGTTGAATTTTGATACAGATATATATCATTCGATAGAATGGCTTTTACTGAATAAAGACTTACAGGAAGGAGAAATCTACTGTATTTTTTTAGAAGATGAAAAAAACTGTGCTTTCTTTCCATTGATTAAACGAAAAATTAAAAACACCTCTTTTTTTGATTTAATCACACCTTATGGCTATGGTGGGGTAGCTTTTAAAAAAAATACAGATACCGATTTTAGAGAAAATATTTTTGAATTACTAAAAGATTGCTTAAGTAATACAAACTGTATCTCAGTATTTTTGAGATTACATCCTTTATTAAATAAAGTAGTAGTAGCGGGTGGAGCCGTTTTTGAGAATGGCACTACTTTAGCTATCAAGCTTAATAACTCTTATCCTGAGATATATAGCAAATACTCTTCTGGTCATAAATACGATTTAAAAAAATCGAAAAAGAATGAAAATATTTGTCTTGTAGATGATGCTGATTTTTTGTATTTTGATGATTTTATTGAAATTTATTTGGAAACAATGCGTTATCTAGATGCATCTGACTTCTATTTTTTTGATAAAGAATATTTCTATACCATGAAGAAACTTTTAGCCGAAAAGCTAAAATTAGTTGTGGTTAAATTGAATGACCAGATCATTGGTGCCTCTTTGTTTATGCTAGAGAATGCCATTATTCAATATCATTTATCAGGGACAACAATAGAAGGGCGAAAATATCAACCTTCTAAACTGATTTTAGATTATATGGTAAATTGGGGAGCTTCACAGGGTTATACCTTTTTACATTTAGGTGGCGGTGTTGGTGGGCAGCAAGATGCCTTATATAAGTTTAAAAAGGGATTTTCTGCAGATGATTATTCATTTTATACAGTTAGATTGATAACCAATAACAATATCTATAGAACGTTGTGCTCAGATTTAAATTTTACTGATGTTGAAATAGATAATATTTCAGATTTCTTCCCTTTATATAGAAAAGTATGAGTATTGATCGAAATGATTAAAAGTAAGCTATTGTCTTTAAGACCCATTGAATTGAATGATGATGTTGTTTTACAACAGCTAATTAACAATCCTTTGGTTTCTGAAAATGTGGTGGGTTGGACTTTTCCTGTCTCCTTATTTTCACAAAAAAACTGGATCCAATCGAATACAAATAATTTAAATTATCGTTTAGTTGTTGTTGACAATGAAACCAATGAAGCAATTGGTATTACAGGGTTATGGGATATTGACTGGCACAATCAAGCTGCTATGTCTGCAATAAAACTTTTACCAGAAAAAACTAAAAAAGGTTTTGGTACTGAAGCAATTATGCTGAGTATGGCTTGGGCTTTTTACAATGTAGGTCTAAGACGTTTACATGGCGCAATTTTAGATTTTAATGGTCCTAGCATGGGGGCCTATGTCAAAAAATGTGGCTGGAAAGTTGAAGGACGTCAGCGTGAAGCAATCTTCCGTAAAGGTGAATGGCACGATTTATATAGTGTAGCTATTCTTAAGCGGGAGTTTGACGCTTTACCTGCTGCATCTGAATTTATTAATGCTGTTTGCCCTGTAGATACCACTCCAAATATTGATATTAATTTCCAAGATTATATTTAAGGAAGAAAAATGCTAAATACTGCATTTGAACCATGGCCAAGTTTTACCCAGAAAGAAGCGGATGCGGTTTCCCGGGTTCTATTGTCGAATAAAGTCAACTACTGGACAGGGCAAGAATGCCGTGAGTTTGAAAAAGAATTTGCCCAGTTTGCAGAAACCAAATATGCAGTGGCTTTAGCCAATGGAACCGTGGCACTCGATGTTGCTTTAAAAGCCTTAGGGATTGGCGCTGGGGATGATGTAATTGTCACTTCACGCACCTTTCTGGCCTCGGCCAGTTCGATTGTGACGGCTGGAGCAAATCCAATTTTTGCTGATGTTGAGCTGGATTCACAGAATATTTCTGCTGAAACCATCCAAGCAGTACTGACCCCAAATACCAAAGCGATTATTTGTGTGCATCTGGCTGGCTGGATGTGTGACATGGATCCGATCATGCAGCTGGCTTCCGATAAAGGCCTGTATGTGATTGAAGACTGTGCACAGGCACATGGCGCAAAATACAAAGGCAAGTCGGCTGGTTCCATCGGTCATATCGCAGCCTGGTCGTTTTGTCAGGACAAGATCATGACCACAGGCGGTGAAGGCGGTATGGTCACCACCAATGATGAAGAGCTGTGGAAAAAAATGTGGTCTTATAAAGACCATGGCAAGAATTTTGATAGCATCTATAACAAGCAGCATCCACCGGGATTCCGCTGGTTACATGATTCCTTTGGTACCAACTGGCGCATGATGGAAATGCAGGCAGTAATTGGCCGTATTCAGCTTAAAATGATGCCCGAGTGGACTGCAAAACGCATGGCCAATATGGAAAAAATTTATGCTGCATTTGCAGACAGTCCATATTTTAGCGTGCATCGCCCATCCGATGATTATGTCCATGCCGCATATAAATGTTATGTGCAGGTCAATACAGATCAGTTGCCTGAAGGCTGGTCACGTGACCGGATTATGGCAGAGATGAATGCCTTGGGTGTGCCATGTTTTAGTGGATCTTGTTCCGAGGTGTATTTGGAGCATGCTTTTGATGGTACAGCATGGCGACCGACACAGCGTTTGCAAAATGCGCAAAAACTGGGTGAAACCAGTTTGATGTTCTTGGTCCATCCGACATTAACAGAAAATAATATTCAAACAACTGAATCTGCCATCCAGCAGATCATTAGTCGCATATAATCTAATCATGATTCAATCACGTAGAATGCACCAACAGGTGCATTTGATAAATTTACCCAAGTTTCAATTTAGTCATTCTAATACCTAAATTGGATTGAAACTTATAAGTACTATTGAGAAGACATATCACGTGAAGTCCATCATCCTGCCTTTAGTCGAATCTCCACGTTCAGCAAAACTCGCGTTTTTAGTCATTTTAGACTTTTGTATTTTCCCTGTTCTAATCTGGCTGTGTTATGCCATCCGCCAATTTGACCTCGGCGCAGAAGTTGTACCCAATATTCCTTTTGGTGCGGTTTGGGTCAGTGCTATTGCTGTATTGGCTCTATTTCTCTGCGGTGTATATCGCTTTATTGTTCGTACCTTCAATGAATTTTTTATTGTTAAACTGGGTTTGGCAACGATCTTATCCGTGATTGGCCTGTATTTATTGGCTTATAGCACCCATGCCTTTATTCCGACATCCATCCCGTTGATGTTTGGCTTTATGATGTTTGCCTGGGTCTGGTTTAGCCGCGGTTTTATCCGTTTTATCGTGCGTTCTTATTTACAGGCCGGAGTGCCTAAAAAACGGATCGCGATTTACGGCGCTGGCAATGCAGGGCAGCAGGTGGCAGCCACCTTAAATCGCTCCAATGAGCATGTGCCGATTATATTTATTGACGATAATCCGTCTTTAAATGGCCAAAATATTGGGGGTATTCAAGTTTATTTACCAGATATTGCCTTGAAATATTTCCCTAAATTAAAGATTAGTGAAATTCTGATTGCACTGCCCTCAGTCGGGCGGATACGTAAAAGTGAAATTGTTAAATCTTTAGAACCGGCGCATCTTAAAATTACCGAAATTCCCGGCCTGACTAAACTGGTCGACGGTGAAATTCGAATTTCCGATATTCAGGAAGTGGATATTATTGACCTCTTGGGCCGCGATCCTGTCCCTCCGGTGGCAGAACTTTTAGCCAAAAATATTCAAGATAAAGTGGTGATGGTGACAGGCGCAGGTGGCTCAATTGGTTCTGAGCTTTGTCGTCAGATTATTAAAAACCAGCCGGCCAAGATTATTATTTATGAACTGACAGAATTTGCTTTATATAGTATTGATAAAGAATTACGTCTCACAGCATCATGTGACATTATTCCGATCCTGGGCTCAGTACTGGATGAACGCAAGCTGGAGCGGGTGATTGAACAATATGAGATCCAAACAGTTTATCATGCAGCAGCTTATAAACATGTACCTCTGGTGGAGTGTAACCCATTAGCAGGCCTGAAAAATAACGCGGTGGGAACGGCATTTAGTGTCAATGCTGCGGTGAAAAAAGGCGTCGAAACCTTTGTACTGATTTCAACCGATAAAGCGGTACGTCCAACTAACGTGATGGGTGCGACCAAGCGCATGGCAGAGCTGTATTGTCAGGCCATGGCAGAAGCTCAGGACCAGACCCAGATCAGTATTGTCCGCTTTGGTAATGTACTGGGTTCTTCTGGCTCAGTGGTACCGCTGTTTAAACAGCAGATTGCCAAGGGTGGGCCAATCACGGTGACCGATCCTGAAGTGACCCGTTTCTTTATGACCATTCCGGAAGCCTCGCAGCTGGTGATTCAGGCTGGTGCCCTCGGTACGGGCGGAGATGTATTCTTGCTGGATATGGGCGAACCGGTACGGATTCAGGATCTGGCACGACAAATGATTTCACTCAGTGGACTCAAAGTCCGTGAAGAAAAAAATCCAAATGGCGATATTGAAATTCAATATACCGGCTTACGTCCGGGTGAAAAGCTGTATGAAGAACTGCTGATTGATGAAGAAAATACAGAAATCACCTCGCATAAGCGTATTTTGAGATCAGTCGAGAAGCATTATCCATTGGCAGAAATCCTGGAGGTCTTTAACCGGATGCATGAACTTTCAGCGACCCAATCTGATATTGAATGGGCATTGGCGCAGCTGGAATACTATGTCGATGGTTATGTCCGTGGCAACGAAATTCAAGTGAACTAGGTTATTTATAGATATGATTAAGAAAGCAATTCTTCCTGTGGCCGGCCTTGGTACGCGTTTTTTACCGGCCAGCAAATCGATTCCCAAAGAAATGGTCACGGTGGTTGATCGTCCGGCGATTGAATATGTGGTCCGTGAAGCGGTAGCCGCCGGGATTGAACAAATTATTTTGGTGACTCATTCTTCAAAAGCATCGATTGAAAATTACTTCGATCGTAATTTTGAACTTGAAACCACGCTTGAGCAAAAAAACAAAACCGATTTACTTAAAGAAATTACTGAAATTCTGCCTAGCGGTGTAAGTATTATTAGTGTACGTCAACCGCAGCCTTTGGGCTTGGGCCATGCGGTACTGTGTGCCAAAGCCGTGATTGGCGATGAAGATTTTGCGGTATTATTACCAGATGTGCTGGTCAAGGATCAGGATCCGGAAAATGATTTGTCTCGCATGATTCAACGCTATGATGTATCTCAAGCAGCACAAATCATGGTCGAAGCGGTACCTGAACATCTGGTGGACCAGTATGGGATTGTCGATGTGGCCGCATCTCCGGCCGAAGGCGAAAGCATTGTCATGCAAGGGATTGTTGAAAAACCGGCAGTCGGCACTGCACCATCGAATCTGTCTGTGGTTGGACGTTATGTCCTGCCGGCAAAAATCATGCAGCTTCTGGAACA
The DNA here is from genome assembly GCF_013419125.1 of Acinetobacter sp. YH12102. Classification (NCBI taxonomy): domain Bacteria; kingdom Pseudomonadati; phylum Pseudomonadota; class Gammaproteobacteria; order Moraxellales; family Moraxellaceae; genus Acinetobacter; species Acinetobacter sp. YH12102. The sequence goes on from NZ_VPAS01000010.1 coordinate 47,979, forward strand.
GACACCACGCGGGGCAGGCAATGAAATTCAGCTCACCGATGCGATTGCCATGTTACAGCAGACTGAAGCAGTGGAAGCTTATCGTATGAAAGGTCAAACTTTTGACTGTGGCAACAAACTTGGCTATCTTAAAGCTGTATTACATTATGGGGTTGATCATCCCAAGCTCGGTCACGAGTTTAAAGCGTTGATCCAAGAACTCGCTTTATAATAAAAAATAATAACAAAGGAATACTATGAAAGTCGCAGTACTGGGGAAAACCTTATTTTCCGGGGTCATTTCGGCCCTTTTGTCTGAATGTGGTCATCAGGTGGTGTGGTGTAACAGCTTCAGTGCAGATGAGCCGGCCCGGACTTATTTTCAGGATGAATCCTTGCAGTCATTGCTGCACAAACAGGAAAAATCCGGTTTTTTAAACTGTTGTGATTTTCAGCATCTGGATTTTAATCAGGATGTTTTTTTCTTTAGTTTTAACGCCACCGAAGAGCAGCAGGCATTTCAGATGCTGGATACCATTCGGCATGCCTGTTTTGCTCATCCGAAGCTGATGATTAATGCTTCGACCTTTGGCTTGCATGGCACCCAACGTTTTCAACAACTGCTGCCGAATGATGACTGGATTTATCTGCCCGATATTATTCAGGAAGGTAATGCCCTGCGTAGTTTTGTTCAGGCCGCCCAGCTGATCGTGGGCTGTGATCATGCAGATACACAGGCTAAAATCAGAGAGCTGTTACGTCCCTTATTTCCGCGTGCGCAGCAGTATCTGTTTATGCCGGTACTGGATGCCGAATTTACCAAACTCAGTATTTCCGGCATGCTGGCCACCCGGATCAGTTATATGAATGATCTGGCCAGCGTGGCAGAAAAACTCGGCATCGATATTGAACAGGTGCGCCAAGGCATGGCGGCGGATAACCGGATTGGTTCGGCTTATCTGTTTCCGGGCGTCGGTTTTGGTGGAGAGAACTTCTCGCATGATATCCGCACCTTGACGCATGCAGTAGCAGATTCAGGGGTGAAAAACCAGTTGCTGGAACAGGTCTGGGAGATTAACGAACAACAAAAAGAATTACTGTTCCGCAAACTATGGAATTATTTCCGTGGCGATTTACAAGGCAAAGTGGTGGCGATTTGGGGCGCAGCCTTTAAAGAAAATACCCCGAGCATCCAGCAATCTCCAGTGCATGCCATGCTCACTGCATTATGGGCGCAAGGGGTGACGGTCAAACTGCATGATCCACAGGCACTGGCTAATATTGAAAAGGTCTATGGCGCACGGGACGATTTAATCTTGTGTGAAGATCAATATCAGGCCGTCGAAGGTGCAGATGCCTTGTGTCTGATGACGGCGTGGAAACAGTATGGCAGTCCGGATTATCCTTATTTGATTAAACTGATGCAGCATCCACTGATTTTAGATGGGCGTAATCTGTATGATCCGGCTTATATCAAGGCACGTGGTTTTAATTATATTGGGGTGGGACGCTAATGTTGAGCCAGTTTAATCCAGATCCAAATCCTGAAATGGTGTATCAGAATCTCGCCTCAAGTAAACAGCAACTTGATGCGGTTCATCTGCGAGAACTGTTTGCTGCAGATCCCCAGCGTTTTAACCAGTATTCGATCCAGTTTGAGCAGCTGGTCTTCGACTACAGTAAACATAGAGTCAATGACAAGGTGATGCAGGGCCTGATTGAATGGGTGGATGCACAAAACCTCAGATCCTGGATCGGATCTTTATTTTCCAATCAGGCAATCAACTATACCGAGCAGCGTGCAGCCATGCATTGGGCCTTACGCTTACCGGCACAGGATCAGCAACATGCCGAGCTGGCCGCTGATGTGCATGCGCAACTTGAGCGTATGTATGCCTTGGTAGAACAAATTCATGCCGGACAGCGTCGTGGTGCCACCGGGGAAGTGATTCAGGATGTGGTCAATATTGGGGTCGGTGGTTCAGATCTTGGGCCGTTGATGGTCACGCATGCCTTATCTGATTTTAAATATCAGTCTGCCCAACCACTCAACGTACATTTTGTTTCGACCATGGATGGCAGTCAGTTGTCCGAGTTGTTGCATCAGCTGCGTCCGGAAACCACACTGTTTATCATTTCATCCAAATCATTTGGCACGATTGATACCCTGACCAATGCCCAGACCGTACGTTTGTGGCTGGAAAAAGCATTGGGTCAGCATCCCTATATTCTCAAGCATCATTTTATTGGGGTATCGACCAAACCGGAGAAAATGACAGCGTGGGGGATTGCACCGGAAAACCAGCTGTTGTTGTGGGACTGGGTCGGAGGGCGTTATTCGCTGTGGTCCTGTATCGGATTGCCGATTGCCTTGAGTATCGGAATTGAAGGTTTTAAGCAGCTGCTGGCAGGTGCTTATGCAGTAGATCAGCATTTTCAGTATCAGCCTTTTGAACAGAATATTCCGGTCTTGATGGGACTGTTAGGGGCCTGGAATAATAATTTCCTGGATATTCAGACCCATGCCATCCTGCCTTATGATGGGCGGCTAAAATATTTTGCTTCCTACTTGCAGCAGCTGGAAATGGAATCGAATGGCAAGTCGATCCAGCGCAATGGTGAAAAAGTACAGCTAGATACCTGTCCGATTATTTGGGGAGAGGTCGGCCCGAATGCGCAACATGCCTTCTATCAACTCCTGCATCAGGGAACTCAGTCGGTCAGTTGTGACTTTATTGCCCCGGTAGAGCGCTATAACAGTCAGCAATATACCTATGCCGATAGTGCTGAGGCATTAATTGAACAGCATCATTTGGCATTGTCGAATTGTCTGGCACAATCGCGTTTACTGGCTTTTGGTAATGAAGCGCTGGATCAAAATGAATTGGCGAGCTTGCCGGCTTATAAGCAGTATGAAGGCAACCAACCGAGCAGTACGCTGTTGATGCAAGAGCTGAATCCTTATAGTCTGGGTATGCTGATTGCTCTATATGAACATAAAGTTTTTGTGCAATCGGTGCTGTGGAATATCAACCCATTTGACCAGTGGGGCGTGGAAAAAGGTAAGGAAATTGCCAACCAGTTGCTGCCTATTTTGAATGGTGAACAGTCTGAGCTAGGTGGTCTGGATGGTTCAACTCAAGGTTTAATTAACATTTTATTAGGGAAGCAGCATGGCTAAAATTCTGGTAACGGGCGGGGCAGGCTATATTGGTTCGCATACTTGTGTTGAGTTATTAAATGCCGGCCATGAGGTGGTGGTTTTAGATAATCTGTGCAATAGCGCTGCTGAGTCTTTAAATCGGGTGCAACAGTTGACCCAAAAAAGCCTGACATTTATACAAGGTGATATCCGTGATGCTCAATTATTAGATCAGGTATTTCAGCAACACTCGATTGAGGCCGTGATTCATTTTGCCGGTCTGAAAGCGGTCGGAGAAAGCCAGCAAATACCATTGGCTTATTTTGACAATAATATTGCCGGTTCAATCAGCCTGGTTCAGGCGATGCAACGCGCACAGGTTTTTAAACTGGTGTTTAGTTCCTCAGCAACGGTGTATGGCGAAAATAATCCTTCACCTTTAAATGAAGAGATGCCTACCGGAATGCCGACCAATAACTATGGCTATACCAAACTGATTGTTGAGCAGCTCTTAGAAAAGTTGTCTGTGGCGGATGAACGTTGGTCGATTGCCTTATTACGTTATTTTAATCCGGTCGGCGCGCATAAAAGTGGCCAGATTGGGGAAGATCCACAAGGTATTCCCAATAACCTGATGCCTTTTGTGACTCAAGTGGCAGTCGGTCGTCGTGAAAAGCTATCTATTTTCGGTCATGATTATGACACGGTGGATGGGACTGGTGTGCGCGATTATATACACGTAGTCGACTTAGCCAATGCACACTTATGTGCCCTCAATAATCGTTTAACTGCGCAAGGTTGCCGTGCCTGGAATATTGGTACAGGTAATGGCATTTCGGTTCTACAAGTTAAAGATACGTTTGAGCAGGTGAATGGTGTTGCGATTGCATTTGAATTAGCCCCTCGTCGTGAAGGCGATGTGGCCACCTGTTTTGCAGACAATACCCGTGCAGTCCAAGAGTTGGGCTGGCAACCTCAGTATGGTTTAGAGGACATGCTCGCTGACAGCTGGAACTGGCAGAAGCAGAATCCGAATGGCTATCGTTAAAATTTTTATAGCGATATAAATATAAAACGGGAGCTTTTGATGAACAGCTCCCATTTTTATTGTGCTGTATGCGTGAAGATTAACTCTGAATCAGCTGAGTCAATTCATCGACATAGTCCTGCATTGGGCGTGGATTATGATCACGGCGGCTTTCAATATTCAGACGCAATAGCGGTTCAGTATTCGATGCCCGCACATTAAAACGCCATGCACCAAAATTAAGGCTGACCCCATCGGTCTGATCGATCTCCGGCTGCTGATCGGCATAATGATCGAAAAGTTTTTGGATGGTTGCCTGGGTATCGGCCACTTTAAAATTAATTTCACCTGAACATGGGAACTTGGCGATCATCTCCTCCACCAGAGAAGATAAGGATTTTCCTGTTTCAGACAGTACTACTATCGCCAGTAACCATGGAATCATGCCGCTATCGCAATAGGCAAAGTCACGGAAATAATGATGGGCACTCATTTCCCCACCATAGGCCGCATTATGCTCACGCATCACATCTTTAATAAAGGCGTGACCTGATTTTGACTGAACCGTGATCCCTTGGTATTGCTCTACAATATCCAGTGTATTCCAGACCAGACGTGGATCATGTACAATTTTTTCGCCAGATTGCTTCAGCAAGAACGCTTGAGCCAGAAGGCCGACAATATAATAGCCTTCAATAAACTGGCCTTTTTCATCGAACAGGAAGCAGCGGTCAAAGTCACCATCCCAGGCAATGCCCATATCTGCGCCATGCTGAATGACCGCATCACGGGTGCTGTCACGGTTTTCAGTTAAAATCGGATTGGGAATCCCATTCGGGAAATTGCCGTCAGCTTCATGATGAATTTTGATAAATTCGACCGGAATATTGAGTTGTTGAAACTTTTGCTCAATCGCATCAATCACATGGCCTGCTGCTCCATTCCCGGCATTCATCACCAGTTTCATCGGACGGATTTTTGCCGGATCAATATAGCTCATCAGATGATTTACAAATTCAGGCAGAATATTGTATTTCTCAGTACGGCCTTTATTACTGACGTCAATAAATTCATCTGATTCTGCTAAAGCCTGAATCTCTTTAAGACCAGTATCGGCACTGATTGGACGGGCATTTTCACGTACCAGTTTCATGCCATTATAGTCCATCGGATTATGGCTGGCCGTGATTTCAATACCACCTTGAACATCCAGATGGAAGGCGCCAAAATAAACTTCTTCCGTGCCGGTCATGCCCAGATCCAGAACATTGACACCCGCATCATTTAAACCGTGAATGGTGGCCTGTTTTAAACCTTCACTGCTGAGCCGGATGTCACAGCCAATGACCACCGTTTTAGGTTGATAAATCTGTCCATAAGCACGGCCAATTTTATAGGCAATCTCTTCATTGAGCTCGGTGCCGAGTTTGCCGCGAATGTCATAGGCTTTGAAGCAAGTCAGTTTGGTCATTTATAGGCTCTCCATTCAGAAGAAAAAAGGCCGGTTCCCCAGCCCTGATTCAATTTTAATTATTCTACCGTAACCGATTTTGCCAGATTACGTGGCTGATCGACATCTGTACCACGCAGCACTGCCACATGATAAGACAGTAACTGCACCGGGATGCTATATACAATCGGTGCCAGCACTGCATTGACTGCCGGAATATGTACCACATGCTGACGCTCTTTGGCTTTAATGCCGCTGTTTTCATCGGCAAAGACAAACAGTTCGCCACCACGTGCCTGAACTTCTTCCATATTGGATTTCAGTTTATCCAGCATGTCATCTTGCGGTGCCAGAATCACCACCGGCATGTCATTGTCGACCAGTGCCAATGGACCATGTTTCAGCTCACCTGCAGCATAGCCTTCAGCATGAATATAGGAAATTTCTTTCAGCTTGAGTGCACCTTCCAGTGCGATCGGGAAGTGCGTACCACGGCCCAGGAACAGGCAATGCTGCTTTTCAACCAACAGCTCAGACAGACCTAAAATTTCATTATCATGACGTAAAGTGTCCAGAATCACTTTAGGCAAATGCCAGAGTTCTGTGCTGATCTTCGTCATCTGTTCTGTAGAAATGCTATTTTTGACCGAACCAATTTTCAATACCAACAGCATTAAAGCAGCAAGCTGGGTGGTAAAGGCTTTGGTAGACGCCACACCAATTTCAGGGCCTGCCAGTGTCAACAGACTATGCTGGGTCTCACGTACCATCGATGATGTAGCGACATTACAGATGGTCATCGTAGTGATGTCTAGCCCTTTGGCCGCTGCACGTTTCTGTGTATCACGTAATGCAGCCAAGGTATCGGCAGTTTCACCGGATTGGGAAATACACACATAGAGTGTGTGATTCACAATGACTGGCGTACGATAACGGAATTCGCTGGCAATCTCGACCTGACACGGCAGATCAATCAGCTGTTCAAACCAGTATTTGGCAATCATGCCGGCATGATAACTGGTACCACAGGCAATAATCTGGATTTGCTGGATTTTTGTGAAGTCCTGTTCTGCACTGGCAAGGAAGTCTTTGCGCAGGTCATTGCCATTTAAAGCCTGGGAAATGGTCTGTTTGATCGCTTCAGGCTGCTCATAAATTTCTTTGAGCATGTAGTGTTTATATTCACCTTTAGAGGCATTGCTGACCGCAGCATCCAGTTCCTTGACCGGACGATCGACCAGTTGACCATCGACGAAAACTTCAATCGTGCTGCGGGTCAAACGGGCAATATCACCTTCTTCCAGGTAGATAAAACGGTTGGTAATCGGGAGCAGTGCCAGCTGGTCAGAACTGATAAAGTTCTCGCCAATCCCCACACCAATGACGAGTGGAGAACCTTCACGTACGGTAATCAGTTCATCCGGATGATCTGTATGCACGATACCTAGGGCATAAGCACCTTTGAGTTGTGGTACCACCTGGCGCACAGCTTCCATTAAGCTGGGGGTGGATTTCAGGGCGTCATTGATCAGATGTGCAACCACTTCTGTATCGGTCTGTGAAGTAAAGACATAACCCAAAGCTTCAAGATCATCTTTGAGTTCTTGATAGTTCTCAATGATCCCGTTATGAACCACTGCCACATTTTCAGAAATATGCGGATGGGCATTTTCTTCAGTCGGTTTGCCATGGGTTGCCCAGCGTGTATGTGCAATGCCAAGTGAACCGCTGATCTGTGATTCATTCACGGCCTGTTCAAGATTCGCGACCTTGCCGACACGACGTTCACGCAGGACCTGGCTATTGTTGATGAGTGCCAAACCTGCTGAATCATAACCCCGGTATTCCAGGCGTTTTAAGCCTTCAATCAAAATATTGGTAATGCTACGTTCTGCAATGCCACCGACGATACCACACATATTTATTCCCCCTTATTTCTTGATTTTTTGCGGACGTGGATAGTTTTCTTTGGCAAATTGCTTAGAACGTTCTACCGCCAAACTGTTGTCTTCCACATCACGAGTAATCGTCGAGCCTGCACCCACTGTAGCCCCATTGCCAATTTTCACAGGTGCAACCAATGAACTGTTCGAACCAATGAAAGCCTGATCACCAATGATGGTTTTAAATTTATTCGCACCATCATAATTGCAGGTAATGGTACCTGCACCAATATTAGAACCGGCACCGATTTCAGCATCACCGAGATAGGTGAAGTGGTTGGCTTTAGAGCCTACGCCAATCGTGGTATTTTTCACTTCTACAAAGTTACCGATATGCACCTCGGCAGCAAGCTTCGCACCCGGACGCAGTCGTGCAAAAGGGCCAATCTGGGTATCTTCACCAACGATAGCATTGTCAAAAATGCTATAAGGTTGCACTTTAGTCCCAGCTGCAATCTTGGTATTTTTGATGATACAGCCAGCACCAATTTCAACATGGTCGCCCAGCTCGCAATCACCTTCGATAATCACGTTGATATCAATCTGTACATCTTGACCGACAGTTAAATTACCACGCAAATCAAAACGGCTCGGATCAATCAGATGTACACCTTGCTGCATCAGCTGTTTGGCCTGACATGCCTGAAACTGACGTTCTAATGCTGCCAGTTGCACACGGTCATTTACGCCTTCAACTTCAAAGGCTTGTTCAGGTTCTACCGAAGCAACCTGCATACCATCGGCCAGAGCCATCGCCACAATATCGGTCAGATAGTATTCACCCTGAACATTCTCATTGCTTAAATTTGGCAGCCATTGATGCAACTTGGCATTGCTGACCGCATAAATGCCAGTATTAATTTCTTGGATCTGACGTTGCTCGTTCGTTGCATCTTTATGTTCAACAATGGCCTGAATCTGACCATTTTTACGCACGATGCGACCATAACCATTGGCATCTGGCAAGGTGAGCGTGACCAGACCAATGCCAGTTTCTGCAGTGGCATCGAGTAATTTTTGCAAGGTGAACGGGTTAATACAGGGTACATCACCAGAAAGAATCAACGATACGCCGTCTTGGGGCAGGACAGGTAAAGTCATTTGTACGGCATGACCGGTCCCCAGCTGTTCGCTCTGTTCAACCCATTTAATTTTTTGCGCTGTAAAAGCAGCTTGAACCTGCTCGCCACCGTGCCCGTAAATGGTAATAATATTATCTGCGTTTAATTTTTTTGCTGTGTCAATGACATGACCCAGTAAAGGACGTCCTGCAAGCGGTTGTAATACTTTCGGTAAGCTTGAACGCATGCGCGTGCCTTTACCTGCAGCAAGAATAATAACAGTCGTTGACATGTTCTAATCCTAAATATGGCTTATGCCACGGTGAAGTAAAAATAAATCAAAATACAAAGAGCCGCCCACAGGCCAGCAATGATGTCATCCAGCATGATGCCAAAACCGCCGTCGACCTGACGGTCAATGACCCGAATCGGCCACGGTTTCCAGATATCAAATAATCTGAATAGCGCAAAACCGACCAGCAGCCAGAGCCAGTTCATCTGGCCGAGATAGATCAGGGGTAAAAATGTGATGGATTGTCCGGCGAATTCATCCCAGACAATGCGGCCATCATCATGAACGCCCATGACCTTGGCAGTATGCCCGCAGATATATATGCCAATCAGGGACATGATGGCAATGGCAAAAAGACTGTTTAAAAAATCAAGATGCAGCCAAATCGGGATAAATAACAGTGCAAAAGCCGAACCAAAGGTCCCCGGTGCTTTAGGCACCAGTCCTGAGCCGAAGCCAACGCCAATAAACACAATCAGTCGGTCGGTCCATGACATGGCTTTAAAATTGATCGCAGGTTTATGCAAAATGTTGATACCCATTAAATTGAAGCAAATGATCTACGCCATCTTTTTCAAAAGTTAAGCCGTGCTGCTGCTGAATTGTGCCGACTATACTAATCGAAACATCAAGTTGTTTTTGCAATAATTTTTCGTAATTTTGCGGGCTTATTGTAAAACATAATTCATAATCGTCGCCACCGGCCAGTGCATATTGCCATTTTTGTGCTTCACTTAAGGCCTGCAGGGCAGGATTGATCGGTAAGTGTTCCAGTTGTAGCTTGGCACCGACTTGCGAGGCTTTGAGAATATGTCCAAGATCTTGGGCTAAACCATCCGAGACATCAATCATGCTATGCGCCAGACCTTTTAAGGCGGCACCGAGCTGACAGCGTGGCGTCGGATAGTCCAGACGTTTCTGTAGCGGATGACCTAAATGATTTAAGGCAAAAGCAGCATCGCCGACAGTTCCACTGACACAGATCAGATCACCTGGTTTTGCACCTGAGCGTGGCACCGCTTGGCCGATATCGACCCAGCCTAAGGCTGTCACAGATAAAGTGAGATGCGGACTTTGGGTGGTATCACCCCCGATTAAACTCACGCCAAATTGATCGCAGCAATCATACAAACCCTGACTAAAGGCTTTGAGCCAGTCATGATCAATTTGGGGTAGGCTCAATGCCAGAAGAATACTATGCGGTTTTGCACCCATCGCGGCAATATCGGAAAGATTAACAGCAACCGATTTCCAGCCAATGGCATGCGGATTTGTATCGAGAGGAAAGTGTCGTCCAGCAACCAGTGTATCGGCACAGATGACCAGTTGTTGCTGAGGCGGAGGGGTGAGCAAGGCTGAATCGTCACCGACGCCTAAATCGACAGAATGGGTATTCTTGCGATTGAAATAGGTGTCGATAATCGAAAATTCAGCCATACAACAATTCGACTTTAATTAGTTGGCTTGTTGCTTTTCTGCTGCACGTAAAGTTGTCGCTAAACGATCCAATACACCGTTGATGTATTTGTGGCTGTCGGCACCGCCAAAATGTTTAGCCAACTCGATCGCTTCGTCTAGAACCACACGATATGGAATCTCAAGATGTTCTTTGAGTTCATACGCGCCTAGACGCAAGGTTGCGAGTTCAACACCATCCAGTGCTGAAAGTTCACGATCGAGTACCGGAATTAAGAGCGCATCCAATGCTTCATGATTGGCAACCACTTGAGTCAACAATTCATGATAATAGCTCAGATCCACTTTATGCATGGCATTTTCCACACGCGTACGTGCTTCAATCTCATGCACCGGATTGTGGCTCATTTGCCATTCATAAATTCCTTGTACAGCAAAGCGACGTGCTTTACGTTTTGCTGCATAAGTTGCTTGAAGTGTTTGCGACATAGCGTTAAATAGCCTTTAACAAGTTAACCATTTCAATCGCAGTCAGGGCAGCTTCGCTACCTTTATTGCCTGCTTTTGTTCCAGAGCGTTCAATCGCTTGTTCAATACTGTCCGTAGTGAGTACACCGTTAATGACAGGTAAGCCAGTGTCCAGGCCAACCACGCCTAAACCTTTGGCACATTCGCCTGCAACGAAATCGAAGTGAGGCGTGCTACCACGAATCACGGCGCCAAGCGCGATGATGGCATCGAAACGATCTGAAGCTGCCAGTTTTTTCGCAACTACAGGAAGTTCCCAGGCACCAGGGGCATGAACAACAGTGATATTATCCTCTGATACACCATGACGTTTCAATGTATCAATGGCACCTTCTAACAGATGTTCAACCACAAAGCTGTTAAAACGACCAACTAAAATCGCATAACGGTCTTCGTTCGCGAGATGTAACATACCTTCAATACGGCGAACTGCCATAACAACCTCGATGATTTCTTAAGATGTTTGTTGTGCGGTGATGTATTCCACCACTTCTAAGTTAAAGCCTGACAGGGCATTGAAGCGCAATGGAGAGCTCAGCAGCTTCATTTTTTCAACGCCTAAATCACGCAAAATTTGTGCACCCACACCAATGGTCTGATACTGCTGAGACAGTGCAGAATTTGATTTTACATTTTTTGGTGCATTTAAGGTATCTAAAGCCGGGCCCAAATCTTGTAAATGGCGCTGGCCAATCCAGACCAGTACACCACGATCGCTATTGGAAATTTCTTTCAGGGCACGATCCAGGTTCCAGGCCGGTTCGCCATCCTGTTTCTTCAGTTTAAGCAAGTCGCGGGTCGGGTTAAAACCATGTACACGCACCGTGGTCACGCCCTCTTTAGGCTCACCTTTAACCAGGGCCAGATGGATATCCGGGTTACCCAGTTCACGATAGCGGTACAGGTCAAAGCTGCCGTATTCAGTATCGATACTTTGCTGATCAATACGCTCAACCGTTTGTTCATTGGTCATGCGGTAATGAATCAGGTCGGCAATCGTTCCGATTTTCAGGCCATGCTTTTCAGCAAACACTTCAAGATCAGGACGGCGCGCCATAGTGCCATCTTCATTGATGATTTCACAAATGACTGATGCCGGTTCCAGTCCTGCTAAACGAGAAAGATCACAACCTGCCTCGGTATGCCCGGCACGGTGCAATACGCCACCCGGCTGCGCCATCAGCGGGAAGATGTGTCCTGGCTGTACAATATCTGCCGGTTTGGCATGAGCAGCCACCGCAGTTTGAATCGTGTGCGCACGTTCAGCCGGTGAGATCCCGGTAGAAATACCTTTGGCTGCTTCAATTGACAGGGTAAAATTGGTTCCATGCTGGGCACCGTTTGCATCGACCATCAAAGGCAGATTCAACTGCTGGCAACGCTCTTTGCTTAAAGTCAGGCAGACCAGACCACGTGCATGGGTGATCATGAAGTTGATGTCTTCAGGACGTACGTGCGTGGCAGCAATCACTAAGTCGCCTTCATTTTCACGATCTTCATCATCCATCAGGATGACCATTTTTCCTGCACGGATATCTGCTACAAGCTCTTCAACAGTATTGAGCGGCATCAACCTTCACCTTCTTTTTTGATCTTGATCAGACCGAATCATGACATTATTGGGTACATAGTCTAACGCTTTTTGAGCGATTTTGCCTATGCTTATCAATTTCCCTGTATGGTTCATTGTTATACACAGTCTTTTTCAACATGGAAAGCCAACTATAAATGATTCATGTGATTTTCAGTGTTATTTTTAAGCAATTGAAAATTAGAAAAAATGACATCCTTATCTAAGATCGAGAAAAGCCGTGATTTCAGTTATCGGAATTTAATTTCTATATTCTTTGAGAAGTTAAAAGCCAGCTGAAGAATCTTATTCAGTGTATAAATAATGCTGACATTTAGTGCAGTTGACTGTGCATGCATCACTTGCATAAATGCCTTTACGAAAGAAACGTTTATTCCCACAAAAGATACAAACTGGCTCATCTTTATGATTTTTCGCACTTGATAATTTTTGATAGACAAACCTTAAACCATTATCCTTATAACGATAACCTCGACCATATATTTGCTTGGCAAGCCAATAGTCGAAACTTGTGAATTTGATAATGAGGCAGCTAATAATACAAAATGGAAACAACCATATTGATTCAAATGCTTCAGAAACGGTAAACCAACCTGAAAATACACCTCCTAGATGAAAAAACATGGTCACAAATGCCCCAAAGAAGAAAAAGTAAAATACTTTACTTTGGAAAGAATCGATTTTGTTGAGATAGGTGCGATGATCTTCGTAAGCCTTAATATCATCTTGATTGGGCTTAAATATAGGAGCTCGCTTTTTATAGGTATTATCAGGTAAAGTATTCTCAAATGAATGACCACAGCCACTGCAAAACCGATAGTGGGGTAGTGCTTTTTCTCCACAAGTAACGCAATATTTCTCAGACATTTATATGTACTTTGTTCATGATATAGATTGAAACGACAAGCATAAAAATATCGAATCGACTTTGAAAGCACTTTAATCGATGTTTTCGACTAAGGTAGTAAAAACAATACATAAAAAAGCGAACCGAAGTCCGCTTTTTTATCAATATCTTTAACTTAGAAGAAACCAGCAGGTTTAGTCGAATAACTCACTAACAAGTTTTTGGTTTGCTGATAATGATCGAGCATCATCTTATGGTTTTCACGCCCAATCCCAGATTTCTTATAACCACCAAATGCAGCGTGGGCAGGGTACATATGATAACAGTTGGTCCATATACGACCAGCTTGAATCGCACGACCTGCGCGATAAGACGTGTGTGCTGAACGTGACCACACACCTGCACCTAAACCATAAATAGTGTCATTGGCGATTTTAATGGCATCATCAAAGTCCTTAAATGTCGCCACCGCCAGCACCGGCCCGAAGATTTCATCCTGAAAGGTTTTCATGTCATTGGTGCCTTTGAAAATGGTCGGTTCAATATAAAAACCTTGTCCCACTTCCTGACGTGCTTCACCGCCGGTCAGAATTTGTGCACCCTCTTCGCGGCCAGTAGCAATACAGCCTAAGATTTTATCCTGCTGTTCCTGCGAAGCTTGTGCGCCAATCATGGTGTCGGTGTCGAGTGGATGGCCGGTTTTAATGCGTTGCACCCGTTCTACCGCACGCGCCAGAAACTCATCGGCAATACTTTCCTGCACCAAGGCACGAGAAGGACAGGTACAGATTTCACCCTGATTCAGAGCAAACATGGCAAAGCCTTCCAGTGCCTTGTCCAGATAATCATCTTCCTGATCCATAATGTCGGCAAAGAACAGGTTCGGTGACTTTCCGCCAAGTTCCAGTGTTACCGGAATAATATTCTCGGTGGCGTATTGCATGATTTGCTGACCGACTGCGGTTGAACCGGTAAAGGCAATCTTGGCAATGCGCGGATTGGTCGCGAGTGGACGACCGACTTCGATACCATAACCATTGACAATATTCAGTACACCCGGCGGCAAAATGTCCTGAATCAGTTCAGCTAAAACTAAAATGCTGACCGGGGTTTGTTCCGCAGGTTTCAGCACGATACAGTTGCCTGCTGCCAAGGCAGGTGCGAGTTTCCAGGCCGCCATCAGGATCGGGAAGTTCCACGGAATGATCTGACCCACCACACCCAATGGTTCATGGAAATGGTAGGCAATGGTATCTTCATCAATCTCGGAAATGCCGCCTTCCTGAGCGCGGATACAGCCGGCAAAATAACGGAAATGATCAATACATAGCGGAATATCGGCCGCTAAGGTTTCACGGATCGGCTTGCCGTTGTCCCAGGTTTCTGCCACCGCCAGCAGTTCCAGATTTTGTTCCAGACGATCTGCAATTTTTAGCAGGATATTGGAACGGGTGGTGGCTGAGGATGTATTCCACTGTGCTTTGGCCTTGTGCGCTGCATCTAGGGCCAATTCGATGTCTTCTACAGAAGAGCGCGGCACTTTGGTAAAGACTTTGCCATCTACCGGAGAGATATTGTCAAAGTATTCGCCTTTAACTGGAGCGACCCATTCGCCGCCAATGAAGTTGTCGTATTGGGCTTTAAATTGAATTTTTGCACCGTCAGTATTGGGGTCTGCATAACGCATAATCTATTCCTTTATATGATTGTTATTGGTACACGCTGACCCTATTTTCTCAATTGAAAATGTTACAGTTTCAGCAGTCAGCTCTACTATAAAGAGGGAAAAAGACAGGTGGTGCTTTGATTACACGCTTGCTACAAAAGACAACATTTGGAATATGAAGTATAGGAATTAAATTTTATATTTAATCGAAGCTTATCCTAAGAAATAAGCATTTAACAGGCGCTTAAAAAATCGAAGGATTCATGTATTTCTGATGGTTGCGGATTACATTCAGGAGGGCTATTTTATTCAATCAAAACACTTAACAGAAAACAGGAGCCTAAAATCATCTTTCCTGTTTGCCGGCATTATAATCCTTTGCTGTTGAGCCATTGAAACAGCTGCTGGTAGACCTGTTCACGTACAGATTTGTCTGAAAGCACCAGATCGTGTAAACCATTCTGAATGCTTTGAACCGTGACATCAGCTTTAATTTTTTTGGCATATTTCTGAATGTCTTTAACTCCCAAAATCACATCACTAGTTTGCGCTGCCTTGCCCCATTTTTTGGGATATAAAGTCTGATGCGAATGCATGACCAGAACCGGAATATCGAGTTCGATGCCGCGATGAATTTCTTTTTGTGCTTCATAGATGGTACGAATAAAACTGATCCGTACCCTTGGATAGCGGGTCTTTTTCCAGTCCAGACTGAAGTCCCATTCCCCTTTTAAATCCTTGTGCAGACTGGTGGCATACCATTTATTTAACTCACTCGGAAATTTAAGGTCGGGAAAATTTTTTGCCAGTTTGCTTAACTGCGGGATGCCGAGCGCACGTTTTATCGGATTCATATTAAAGTTATAAAATGGACTGTTGACCCAGAGTGCTTTGATTAACCGATGATTAGGGTGATGTGCCGCGTACAATGTGGTGATGAGGCCGCCGGTAGAATGACCACAGAGCAGGGCAGCATCATGGCCCTCGCTTGCGATAATATCCAGTGCCTGGCTAATTTCTGCATCATATTCAGACAGCTCATGCACATTATAATAGTTCTGATGCGGCAGAATCGAACGGCCATATTTTCTTAAATCCAGCGCATAAAAATCAAAACCCTGCTGATTAAAGCGTTCCGCCATTTCAGTCTGAAAAAAATAATCAATAAATCCGTGAATATACAAAACTGCTTTAGGAGTAGGCTGCGCTGCTTTTTTACGTATCAGGGTTGCTACAACTTTGCCCTCATAGTCATCTGGAAAGCTCAAGGTGGCTTGCTCATAGCCGATGCCTAAAATATCAGCTTGATAAAGGGGCTGGAATTCACTCATTTTTATACTCATTTATATTATTGAATTTATACTTTATCCTTGATGAGCTTTGACTTTTTGTCAAATCAATCTTCTGCCTTAGCAGTATGAAAAAGATCAACACTATATAAATAGGCCATAACCCATTTTAAATCAGTGAGATTTTAAAATAGAACAAGCATTTTTGATGGATAAAAGAAATTTATTACAAAATTAACCAAAATCTCTCCTATCACGCTACGTTATCAGATTATAAAATCCTGCTAAAAGTATTATCAATTTACTAAATACCCCAAAAGGCTAAAATCAGGATAGGCTATATAAAATAACGATAGTGATGTCATTGTTTTCGGCGAAGTGCCGAGGATTGATTAGAAGAGTTAAATAATGCCCAGAGAAAATTTGAACAGTAAACGCCCTTTATATATTCCGTATGCCGGAAATACCTTATTAGAACTCCCGTTACTCAATAAAGGTTCTGCATTTACTGAAGAAGAGCGCAGAAGCTTTAATTTGCATGGTTTAATTCCTCATGTGACCGAGACCATCGAGGAGCAGAGTCAGCGCTCTTATCAGCAATATTGTGCTTTTAATAGTGATATCAACAAGCATATTTATTTGCGTAATATTCAGGATACCAATGAAACCCTGTTTTATCACCTGATTGAAAATCACCTTAGCGAGATGATGCCGATTATTTATACCCCGACTGTGGGGGAGGCATGTCAGCGCTTTTCTGATATTTATCGCCGTCATCGCGGAATCTTTATTTCCTATCCGGATCGCGATCAGATCGAACAGATTATTCACAATATTAATAAAAAGAACGTGAAAGTGATTGTGATTACCGATGGCGAACGCATTTTGGGTTTAGGCGATCAGGGGATTGGCGGAATGGGGATTCCGATTGGTAAATTGGCGCTCTATACTGCCTGTGGTGGAATCAGCCCAGCGTATACCTTACCGATCACTCTCGATGTCGGCACCAATAATCAGCAATTGCTGAATGATCCGATTTATATGGGTTGGCGTGAACCGCGGATCAGCGGCGATGAATACTATGCTTTTGTCGAAATGGTAATTCAGGCCATTCAGCAGCGCTGGCCGGATGCATTGATTCAGTTTGAAGACTTTGCGCAGAAAAATGCCATGCCTTTGCTGGAAAAATACCGTGATCGCATCTGCTGCTTTAATGATGATATTCAGGGAACCGCTGCGGTTTCGGTCGGAAGTTTAATTGCCGCTTCGCGTGCAGCAGGTAAGCAGTTGAAAGATCAGGTGGTGGCATTTCTGGGGGCTGGTTCAGCTGGTTGCGGGATTGCGGAACAGATCATTAAACAAATGATTGCGGAAGGCTTGAGCGATAGCGAAGCACGTGCACGGATATTTATGGTTGACCGCTTTGGTCTGATCACTGAAAACCAGCCGAATTTACTGAATTTTCAGCGTAAATTGGCACAGCCTGCTGAACATGTAGAAAGCTGGGCAGATGCTGAAGCCATGATTTCATTAACAGATGTCGTGAAGCATGCTAAGCCAACAGTACTGATTGGGGTTTCGGGGCAACCGGGATTATTCACACAGGAAGTGGTTGAAGCTATGGCTGAGAATAGCGTGCAGCCAATTATTTTCCCTTTATCCAATCCGACTTCACAGGTAGAAGCAGTACCGGCAGATATTTTGCAATGGACTAAGGGTAGAGCGCTGATTGCCACAGGTAGCCCCTTTGCACCGGTGAATTATCAGGAAAAAATCCATCATATTTCACAGTGCAATAATTCTTATATTTTCCCCGGAATTGGGTTGGGGGTGATTGCTTCGGGTGCGAAGCGTGTTACAGATAATATGCTGATGGCTTCTAGTAATGCTCTGGCGGATTGTTCGCCTAAGTTGCAAGACCCACAAGCGGATTTATTGCCGAGTCTCGATTATTTGCAGTCTATTTCAAAGCAGATTGCGTTGAAAGTCGCCCTTGCTGCCATTGAGGATGGGGTGGCGCCTAAAGTAAGTATTGAGGACTTGCAGTTAGCGATTGAGCATAATTTCTGGACACCGCAATATCGTGATTATCAGCGGGTCACTTTCTAATTTTAAATGAAGACAAACTCTGACTAAGCACTCGTTTTGGGCTGGTCAGCGTTTATTGGTTAAAATAGGCAATGCCTAAAAAAAGCCCCGATCTTTCGATCAGGGCTTTTTTGAATCTGGAGCGGGAAAGGAGACTCGAGCTCTCTGATTCCAATTTTGATAAAGTCGCTGAGATTTATTTTATTAAATAATATTAATTTTAAATATATGATTTAATGTAAAATATTTTAATTTTTATTGGCTGGGATTTTAGTCATTTAATGTAGTTTTATTCTCTTTGTTTTGGATCATGTGGAGAGTTTCTGCTTGAATTTTTCCAAGTAATAGATCATGAGCAATCCTGATGAATCGGCTGGCAACCTCACAAATCGAGTCAATAATTTTCTCGCCATCTTAAAAAAAGATCGAGCTTCTTAAAGATCAATTTCTTACAATCGCTTATCGAGAAATATCCACGACTTCACCTATAGCTTAAACTCTAAATAACTCCACACAATAATCTTTAAATAAGATATTAATATCTTTAACCCTAAACTTTTTCCTTTGCGGAACGTCGCATGATCCATGATCAGCACACTCTTCTCTTTTAATTCTGGCAAGAGACCGTGCTCAATCCAACCCTTAAAATACTTCTGTCGTAATGGAGCAGTTGAAGAAACCGGATGCTGGCTATAAATTTTGCAAAGTAACAGCTTATAGCCGATACCATGGGGCATCGTGACTTTTCGGGATTAGGGGGAGAGTTTAAGTTATTAGAACAGCTGCTCTTAAAAGCCATAGCTGAATCACAAGTTGAACTTTATAGTATTTAATTTAGACCACATCTAGCTGATTCTATCGGTGTAGACAGCATTACAGTATCAAATATTCAATCGGTCTTACGTTCTTTATCAAAAAACAAATTATTTTTAAACCAGAAAATGGTCATTATAAAATCGGGGATGCTCTTTTTAAAAAATAGATTACAGATGAAGTATAATTTTTTTAATCTCAGATTCCAATTTTTGATACGTTGCTGATCTGAGAGGAATTGTACTTTAACTGGATGCTGCGGATTCAAATATTTCTGATCCAATGATAAGTTGAACAGCTTTATCTTTGATTTCCTGGGTATGTTTTTGTATTTTTCATCGTGACATTTTCTCCGGAAGTGCTCTCCGACAAATCCGGTACGTTGCATTCATATATGTTTGAAAAGTTAGCAGTATAATCCTATTGCCTTTTTAGCCGCCGAGTTGTTATGTCCTCATTGACCAATTTTTTATCCCGCTTCAGCACCGCAACTATTCAGCGCAGTCTTAGCTATGCTAAACACATTGATAGGGAAACGATTGAGTTCTTTGAGGAAAAAGACGGTGTCACGATGTATGCCCAAATTGAAGGAACAGATTATTATGATACCGCGATTACCTATAATCTTAAAAAAGACCGTTTAGTTGATGATGACTGCAATTGTCCGGTTGGATATAACTGTAAACATGCTGCTGCTTTAGCGCGGTTATTCTTTCAGGAATATCGCCAGGAATTTCAGCAGCGTTATGCTGAATCTCAATCACCATGGGCAATCGCAAACCGCCAACAGGGGTATGATCAGGCGCAACGCTGGTTGCATGAGTTTAAACGGTATTTACAACAGATTGAACCTGAGCAGCCTGCCCAAACAAACACATGTTTAATTTACCTGTTAAATCAGTCTGTCAGCTCAAAGAAATTGACCCTTGTGGTGCAGAAGGCCAGACGCAATAAAAATGGCTCGATTGCCGGTGAAAGTGATTATACGCAATATGAAAATATCACCAGAAAACATCTGACTTTACCGGAACAAAAACGAAAATTATTTAACCAGGTTTATTATTACGCCAAAATAAACAGCGAGGAGCGCTTTTATCAGAGTAATCTTGATATTTCCTGGATTTCATTGGAGCACTTCAAGTCTTTTATTCAAAGTGGCGATGTTTATTGGCAAAAAAAGAACCATGCCGCACTTAAATGGTCAGAGCAAGGCTACAACATCGAATTTATATGGGAACAAGGTGTCAAAAAACAGACTGAGCATTTAAATATTGAATTGGTCAATGGTGATATTCGACTCGATTTAAAATCAAATCCACATATCTACATTCTTGCCAGCCAGCCACCATGTTATGTCGATATTCAACAGAACACCGTGGGCCAGTTATATGGTGAATATACGGCAAATCTACTCTACCATTTTTTGCAGATGCCGGATCTACCCTCCACATTATTGAGTGAATTTGAGCAGTTGACTCATCAACATTCAGATGTGGGGAACCTGCCTCTGCCTGAGTCTATTCAGCATGTTGAGATACTAGCGGGTAGCCCCCAGCCAATTTTACGCTTTGGTGTTTTAGGTAAATTTGATTGGAAATTAGAGGAGTCTGTTTGTGCTGAAATTGAATTCTCCTATGCAGGTGGGCGAATAAAAGCAGGTACATCAGGTGACAGTTTTATTGGTGAGCAGCATGGAAAAATAGTGCGACAGCTTCGGGACTTAATTCAGGAACAACAGGCAATCCAGCGTTTACAGCTGTCAGTCGAATCGCTGGAGTGGGTGAAAGATCTTAGCTATGATCAGCCATTAAAACTGGATAAACAACGTCTCGATTCTATGGTTTTTGCTTTCTATGGAGACTGGATCAAACAGCTGATGCCCATCAATCAAATTGAGTCGATGGGTTGGCAGATAGAGCATCTGGAACACAGCCCATTTAATCTGCAATATGTAGAAAATTTAAATATTTCCATCACTGAATCTGAAAGCCAGCAGGACTGGTTCAATATCGGGGCGACCGTTCAGGACAGTGCAGGCAATTGCTATGACCTGCTTGATGTAATCGCAGTTTTGGTGCAACAGCAGCCTGAGTTACTTGATCCGCAGGCTTTTAATGATCTTGATGACACTCAAATTTTCACCCTGAAAACTGCATTGAATAAACCCGATTTGGCTCTATCCGTCAAGGACATTAAGCCGGTATTGTTAAATCTCCGCGGTATTTTACAGCAGGATGAACGTCGCCTAGATCGCTATGATGCAAGTCAACTATTGGAATTACAGCATCATCTTGGGATGGCGTGGCAGGTTAGTGATCGTCTGCAGCAATTTGCGCAGCGATTTAAACAAAGCTATCAGCAACAATTGCCGACACCCAAAGGTTTCCAAGGTGAATTACGGCCATACCAGCAGCAGGGCTTAGGTTGGTTGCAGTTTTTAAGAGAAACCCAGCATGGCGGGATTCTGGCAGATGATATGGGTTTGGGGAAAACCGCACAAACTTTAGCGCATTTACTCTTGGAAAAGCAGGCAGGACATTTGCAGGACAGGCCTGCCTTAATTGTTGCGCCAACATCGCTGATGCATAACTGGCTCAAAGAAGCGCAGAAATTTACCCCCGAACTCAAGGTTTTACTCCTACAGGGGCCAGACCGCCATCAGTATTTTGAACAGATTTCACACTACGACATTGTTTTAACCACCTACCCACTCTTGGCAAGAGATGAAGAGCAACTGAACCAGTATGAGTATCATCAACTCATTTTAGATGAAGCGCAGAATATCAAAAATCCGCGTGCCAAAGCCGCACAGGTGGTACGGCAATTAAAAGCACGACATCGTCTATGTTTAACCGGCACACCTATGGAAAATCACTTGGGTGAGCTGTGGTCATTATTTTATTTTCTGATGCCAGGATTTTTATATTCACAAGAAATCTTTAATAAAAAATACCGTCATCCTATTGAAAAACGGGGTGATCAGCAGTTAAGGCAACAATTGGTGAACCGTATTAAACCCTTTATTTTACGTCGCTTGAAAACTGACGTCGCCAAAGAATTGCCAGAAAAAACCACGATTGAAGTCAATATTGATATGAATGAACAGCAATCCAAGCTATACGAAGCTGTTCGCGCTACGATGCAGGAAAGCATTCAGAAAATTGTGGCAGAAAAAGGTTTTAAGCGTAGTCAAATTCAAATTTTAGATGCTTTGTTGAAGCTACGTCAGGTCTGTTGCCATCCTAGCTTGCTGAAACTGGATTCGGTTAAAACCGGGCAAGCGCATTCTGCCAAACTTGAACAATTGATGGACATGGTCGTTCCGATGGTCGAAGAAGGAAGAAAAATTCTCATCTTTTCGCAATTTACTTCAATGCTGGAGTTGATTGAGCAGCAACTTAATAACGCAAAAATTGGTTATGTGAAACTGACTGGAAAGACCAAGAAACGAGATGAAGCTATTACTGCATTCCAGTCTGGGCAAGTGCCTGTGTTTTTAATCAGCCTGAAAGCCGGAGGTGTAGGCTTGAATTTGACAGCAGCGGATACGGTCATTCACTATGATCCATGGTGGAACCCTGCTGCTGAAGATCAAGCTTCAGATCGTGCGTGGCGGATTGGACAGGACAAGCCGGTATTTGTGTATAAGCTGATTACCAACCAAAGCATAGAAGAAAAAATTATTGCTTTGCAGCAGAATAAAGCCGAACTGGCACAGTCAATTTTAAGTGCCGATCATGAGGGTGAAGCGAAACTGACAGAAAATGATGTGATGAAATTGTTTGAGAAGTTTTAGCATTTATTTTTGGCCCATCTTTTTATTACATCGATTGGCTTTTGCGGAATAGAAACGAAATCCCCCACTTAAGCATAAGTGTGGGATTTCCATCAGGGCTGATCAGACAGATGGCGAAGCTGGTGTTTTTAGCCGATACTTAGATTGGTTTGTCCACTGTTACGCCTTTTGCTACAAAGTGTAGAGATAAATCGGAATATCTAAGTATTCTAAGTGCTTGTAGATGAGTGGGCATGCATCTTCCCAGTCCATACTCCCCACACCTGTTGCAAGGTGTGGTCATGCCAAACTTTCGATCTTCTTTTCTTGAATAAAGTCTTTTAAGTTTTTCAAAGTAAGCATATTGAAAATTATTGTAATTTAAGATAGGGTAGGGTGCTTTAATTCTTGGTCACTAATTTAATATTTTAATCAACAATAATAACCAACATACAAATGTTTAATCTAAAGATATTTTACTGACTGGTATAATTTGATGATGAGAGAGGGGCCTGGGTCTACGGTTTCTGTTTTGCCTTTTGGCGTAAGACGTACAAATATAAGCTTTCTACTTTTTCACGTGCCCATGGTGTGGTACGCAAGAATCGTAATGATGATTTAACACTTGGGTCTATGCAAAAACATCTAATTTCAATTTTACGACTTAAACCTTCAAAGCCACCGTAGTAATCCAATAATTCATCCAAAATGTCAGCAAGTTTTTTGCCGTGTAAAGGGTCATTGGGGGTGTTCATAATAGATCAATCGTATTTTGGGTGGCCATTATTATAACCTGAGCTAATTGGAAAACTAGAGCGTTTGAATGTAGGTAATGATGGACTGAATAGCCACCAAAATTCTGGAGCACGCCTAGCAATCGGATGAGGCATCATATATATGACTTGGTAATCCCATGTGCTATGTAGGAAAGTTTTTTCTTAATGGGTCACCTTTTAATGGGGGTAGGTACGAGGAGAGTTCTAAACCTTTACGGATCGCTTCAGCACTGTATTCAAAGGCAATTAATGGTCGACCTGTGATTGCTGTTGAGGAGACCAGTGTACCCCAAAGCCAATATTCACCCCATCAATTATAGTAAGCATTAAGTTTTTTGAGCGTGGATTTATTTCCAGATAAAGTCGTTCTTTACGAAGCCTCTCACATAAAACGCAACAACTTCTTCAGGTCTTTCTGAATCTTAAATCCATAATATTGGGTCTTATGTTTAGATATGGCTATTAAGCCACAAAATAATGGAGTTATAAAATGTGTCGGTTGATCGGTGCAAAGGTGCTTTATTGGATGATTAGATCCTATTAGATTAAAGAAGTCTAATTAGACATTTACAATCTAATGGAATCTAATACAATCTATAGCAATAAAGAATCATTGCTGAGTAATTAAAATGAGTAGCATCTCCAATGACCCTTGGCATTTTCCACGTACAGAACTAGCTAAACAAATTTTAGGCATGTTTGAGACTGGACTAGCTAGTTCTCTGACTTTTTTTGCCCCACGCCGGATGGGAAAAACTGAATTTTTACGAAAAGATATTACGCCCTTAGCAGAACAGCTTGGATGGCGCGTTTTTTATTTCAGTTTTTTAGATGCAGGCCTGCATAGTGAAGGACAGTTTGTAAAAGCTCTTGATGAGTTTTCACAGCAAAATGGCTTGATTGGTAAAGCCAATCATTGGATTAAAAATATTGGCTCTTTAAGTACAGAGGTGGCAGGTGTAAAAGCCGAAGTGACTCTTGCACAAGGGCAAGTGAATTCCAGTATTTTATCTAGTATTACAAAACTGGCTCAGCAGGGTAAACCTATTTTATTGCTACTTGATGAGATTCAGGCTTTAGCTAGTTCAAAATATAAAACAACTATTGCCAGTTTGCGTACTGCTTTAGATATGCATAAAGAAACGATAAAGGTAATTTTTACTGGTTCAAGTCGAGAGGGCTTGAGACAAATGTTTTCTGTGAGTAGTGCTCCATTTTTTCATTATGGGCAGAATTTACCTTTTCCAAATCTAACAAAAGCATTTACAGATCATCTGGCAGATGTATTTAATCAAACAACAGGACGTAGTTTGGATAAAGAAATTTTATGGTGTGCTTTTTTAGATATGAAGCAAAGTCCTCAATTGGTGAGGTCATTGGTTGAGCGTTTAGCATTAAACCCAATGCTGGCTATAGATTTTGCAAAGGAACAGCTTATAGCCGATACAATGGGGCACCGTGACTTTTCAGGATTATGGGGAGAGTTTAAGTTATTAGAACAGCTGCTCTTAAAAGCCATAGCTGAATCACAAGTTGAACTTTACAGTATTCAATTTAGACAGCATCTTGCTGACTCCATCGGTGTAGACAGCATTGCAGTATCAAGTATTCAATCTGCCCTACGTTCTTTATCAAAAAAACAAATTATTTTTAAACCAGAAAATGGTACTTATGAAATCGAGGATGCTCTTTTTAAAGAATGGATTATGGATGAAGCATAAATTTTTTAATAATGGTCAGTACCCGGTAAAATACCTCGTTAAGAGGATTCATGATTCCTCATCTCCGAGAAGACCCTTCCATGGGTTGGTCATTAAGTCATCCTGATCTTCGATCGTGATTTTAATTTCATCATTCAATAATTGTCTGATTAAATGAACTTTATCATCTGGAATGAGCATCAGTTGAGCATTTAATCCTGCCGCGATAATTTCTAAGGTCTCTAATCGTGGATTGCCCTGACTTTCCAGTTTTTGGTACTGCTGTCTTGAAATGCCTGTACGGGATTGCATATTAACTTGCTTTAAGCCCAATAGGGTTCGTCTTTTTTTGATTTGCTGAAGTAAAGATTCATTCATTGTAGACACATTTATTTCTTTTAGGTTCTATAAGAAACATATTAGTTTCTTTTTTAAAGCAATTTATCATTTCGATCTGTAAAACAGCCCTAGCTACGTAGTGATCTGAAATCACTCTGAAAATACGCGGTTCAATTTAACTTATCTCCTTACGGAATTGGCAGAAAGATTGTCGATGCCGGATCTGAACTGTCGACAACTCTCTGGCAAAAATTCCTGGCAGCCCTGCATTTAACTGCCTAGCACAATCCGATAATAAATAATAACAAACCCGCCGCGCAGTTGGCATACAGTAAGTAAAGAAGTGGTGGACTGTGATCATAAAAATAACATCTCAAGCCGGAGGTAAACTAGATGGCCAAGTATAGTGATATCAATAGTTTTAATACCTTAGAAACATTGACCGTCGGTTCAGAACACTATCAGATTTTCAACCTGTCCAAATTGCAAGCGCAATTGGGCGACCTGTCCCGGCTGCCAAAATCTTTAAAAGTCTTGCTGGAAAATTTACTACGTTTTGAAGATCAGCTCACGGTGAAAACCGAGCATATTCATGCGCTGGCAGGGTGGTTAAACAACCAAACCTCAGAACAGGAAATCCAGTATCGTCCGGCACGGGTGCTGATGCAGGATTTTACCGGTGTTCCCGCAGTGGTTGATCTTGCCGCGATGCGTGCAGCGGTGGCCAAAGCCGGCGGTGATCCGGAAAAAATTAATCCGTTGTCACCGGTGGATTTGGTCATCGATCACTCGGTGATGGTCGATTACTTTGCCAGTCCGCAAGCTTTTGAGCAGAATGTCGCCATTGAGATGCAACGCAATGGCGAGCGCTACCAATTTCTACGTTGGGGGCAGGCTGCGCTCAATCAGTTTCGCGTGGTGCCGCCAGGAACCGGGATTTGCCATCAGGTTAATCTGGAACATCTGGCACAAGTAGTTTGGAGCAATGAGGTCGATGGGCAGCGCTTTGCCTTTCCTGATACCTTAGTCGGTACCGATTCACATACCACCATGATCAATGGCTTAGGCGTGTTAGGTTGGGGAGTAGGCGGCATCGAAGCGGAAGCGGCCATGCTGGGCCAACCGATCTCCATGCTGATTCCGGAAGTGATCGGCTTTAAGCTCATAGGTAAACTCAAAGAAGGTATTACAGCAACTGATCTGGTGCTGACCATTACCCAGATGCTGCGCCAAAAAGGCGTAGTTGGAAAATTTGTCGAATTTTATGGCGATGGCCTGGCCGATTTACCCTTGGCTGACCGTGCCACTATTGCCAATATGGCACCCGAATATGGTGCTACCTGTGGCTTTTTCCCGGTTGATGAGGTAACGCTTTCCTATTTACGTTTAACCGGACGTCAGCCGGAAAGAATTGCCTTGGTAGAGGCCTATAGCAAGTTGCAAGGATTATGGCGTAATCCGGGGGATGAACCCGTCTTTACCGACACTCTGGCTTTAGATATGTCGACAGTAGAAGCCAGTCTGGCGGGCCCGAAACGCCCGCAGGATCGTGTGCTATTGTCGCAAGTGCCAAAAACCTTTCATGCCTTCATGGATCTGACCTTGAAGCCGGTCAAAGAAGAAAAAGAGCGTCTGGAAAATGAAGGAGGGGGAGGTACGGCTGTTGAAGCGAAACAGGCCAACCTGCCACATGAAAATGTTTTTTGTATGATTGATGGTGAAAAATATCCGTTGCAGCATGGTGATGTAGTGATTTCAGCCATTACCTCCTGTACCAATACCTCGAATCCCAGTGTCATGTTGGCAGCAGGCCTATTGGCCAAAAAAGCAATCGAAAAAGGTTTGCAGCGGAAACCTTGGGTGAAAAGTTCACTGGCTCCAGGTTCCAAAGTGGTCAGCGATTATCTTGATGCAGCAGGGTTGACGCCTTATTTGAATCAACTGGGTTATAACCTAGTGGGTTATGGTTGCACTACCTGTATTGGTAATTCGGGACCTTTACCTGAAGTGATTGAAGAAGCTGTGCAATGTTTTGATTTGAATGTAGCCTCAGTGCTTTCCGGAAACCGTAACTTTGAAGGACGGGTGCATCCTTTGGTGAAAACCAACTGGCTCGCCTCGCCACCCTTAGTAGTTGCCTATGGTCTGGTCGGGAATATTCGAACTGATCTCACTGCTGAGCCGATAGGTGAAGGTTTTGATGGCCAAGCAGTTTATTTAAAAGATATCTGGCCGACACAGATGGAAATTGATGCCGCACTGCAGTATGTGAATACCGAGATGTTCCAGAAAGAATATGCGGAAGTGTTTGAAGGCGATGCCAAGTGGAAAGCGATCCAGATTTCACAAAGTCAAACCTATGCTTGGGATGAACAATCAACCTATATCCGGCATCCTCCCTTTTTTGCAGAAATTGATCAGCCGGTGCGACCAATTCAGCCGATTAAACAGGCACAGATTTTGGCTATATTAGGCGATTCAGTCACGACGGACCATATTTCCCCGGCGGGTAATATCAAAAAAGATAGTCCGGCCGGCCGATATTTGCAGCAACAGGGGGTTGATGTAAAAGACTTTAACTCTTATGGTTCCCGCCGTGGCAACCATGAAGTGATGATGCGAGGTACCTTTGCCAATATCCGCATCAAAAACGAAATGCTGGGTGGCGAGGAGGGTGGCAATACCCTGCATATTCCAAGTGCAGAAAAACTCTCGATTTATGATGCGGCAATGCGCTATCAGGCAGAACAAACCCCACTCGTAATGATTGCTGGGAAAGAATATGGTACCGGTTCTTCACGTGACTGGGCGGCCAAAGGCACCAACCTGTTGGGGGTGAAAGCGGTGATTGCTGAAAGTTTTGAGCGGATTCACCGTTCCAATCTGGTTGGCATGGGGGTGTTACCTTTACAGTTTGTAGAGGGTCAAAACCGGCAGATCTTGAACCTAACGGGCCATGAAACACTGTCAATTTTAGGCTTGTCTGATGATATTCATCCGCATCAAATGCTGAAAGTAGATGTGCAACATACCGATGGTACGTGTAGCCATTTTCAAGTGTTGTGTCGTATTGATACCTTGAATGAGGTGGAATACTTTAAGGCCGGTGGTATCTTGCACTATGTCTTGCGCAATTTGCTCGCTTCCTAAATTGAATTATGAAAGCCCGATACCTACCACAATGCCGGTCAGTTAAGAATTGAAAAACTAAAATTATGCTCAATTAAGACATAAATTTAGATCAATTTAAATTCAAATATAAGGAAATTTAGATTTTTTTTCATCCAAATTTCCTTAACTGACTGGTATTAATCTTTTGATGGGCCTTTTCATAATCTAATGGAGAGCGCTGACCATTGGAACTATGCCTACATTATTAGGTGTAGATATCAAATGTGAACATAGATCTAATCTAATTTATTCATCATATTCCGCAAATGTTTCTTCAATTTCATCCCATTGGGGCAAGTTAAACTTTTTTTATTCACTTCGAATTGTAAACCCATGCCATCAAGTACACGTTCAAATATGTCAAATGAACCTGTAAAATGGCCATTCTCTATCTCTGAAATTGTTGTTTTATTCACTTTAGTCTTTTCTGAAAGACTTTTCTGTGTATAGCCTAATACTTTGCTTATCTTAAAGTTTAGCCCGAAGACCTTCCACCAATTGTAAAACAGAGGCCAATCCCTGAGGGTTCTGAATCTGTTCTATTGGAATGCCATTCATCAATTTATTGGGTGATTTCATAAAATGCTGCATCCAGGCTGTATCCCCACCTGTCAGAGCATCTAATGATGTGGTAATACGGATTAAAGTGAGGGCGATTTCTCCCTGTTTTGAAGTGGGATCTAATTCAAGAGAGGTTAAAGTTTTCACCGAATCTATACTGAGTATTAAGGCTAGTTGATCCTGTGCAAGACCAAGTCGTTCAGCAGCAGCTAAAACTACCTTAGCTAATATCATTTTCTTTTTTGCAGTTTTTTCTGATGTTGTACGCATGACCGATCCCTGTTTCAGACGCTGCTAATTCATAGGGTTTATACTACTTAATTATCGTTGATCAGACACTCAATTTTTACTAAATATATTAAATTTGGCTTTACATAAAGAAGCAACGGTTAAATTATTTAACAGCATGTAGTTATTTTTAGACCTTCAGCTTTAAGTTCAAGAGATCGTGGTCTACCGATACAGGCTAAATGTAAACAGAATTTAAATGCGGCCAGTGCTTTGGCATCTTTTGTTGAGTAAAGCTGGAGACGAACATAATCTTCTTGAGTCTTAGGATGCTCTGTTGTGCTCGATTTAGCCAGCTTCAGTAATAAAGGCTGTTTCTTTTTATCTAGCAATTGTACCAAGTCTTGTCCAAGCAAATGCCAAAATTGATGGGGAAACAGGTCTTTTACCTTGGAATAAAATGATTCCAATTGATCGATTTTATTCCATCGATAATGAATGCCAGTATGCGAAACCGTAACACGACTTAAAAATGTCTCAAGCACCGCTTTTATTTGATCTGGCTTTTTTTCAAAGATATTTTGAATATTTTCAAAGAAATAGTTCCTTGCTGTGCACTCTTCAATGGTATCAATCATGGCGGGTTTTAAAGGTTTATCAAGATGATTCGTGTTGTTGAGATCAAATAACCTTGGGTTGTTTTTTTGAGACTTGAGTTGGCCCAGTTGTTTGGCATTTTTATACCAGTACTCAACCAGTTCTATAGGTAAGCTCATTTCCTGTGAGACCTGATCTGGATCATGATGAATTTCCAGTAAATTTAGGCACTTAAAAAACCATGCAAATGAGATTTTGGATTCCTTTGTTCCTGCGAAATATTTAGAAAAATCATGAGGCTGTGAGTTAAATGAAACCTCATCCAGAATGTCTTCTATGTTACTTTTTAACCAGTCAGTTTGGTCGTTGAGTAACTCCTGACTTAAATGAATAGCATGCTTTTCAAAATTGAATGGAGCAGTATCTTTTACTGTGTTTAAAAATTTGAAAGAAGGTAGGTAGCCCATCATCTTCTTTACTAATTGAGTATCTATGTCTGGATGATATTGCAGTATTTTATGCCCAGCGATCAGGTAGCTCAGATGAATATAGCTTTTAAAGGTTTCTGTAGGGTCAATGTGACCCAGTAAATGGGCAATCATAAACCAATGATTTTGACCATGCGTATTACGGAGTAACTCTGTCCGAATGGACTGATATTCTTCTTCGGTATAATCCGTCACATTCTTGACCAGTGGAGCGTAATTACAGTTCAGAACAACGGATAAGGTCGTGGGCACGCCATGGTCACATCTTGGTCACAAAATATAAATTACATTAAGAATATTTTTTATTAAATTGAATAACAAAGGAAGGGGGATTTTTAAAAATATAATAAAATCAACAATAAAAAAGCCCCCATCTTTCGATGAGGGCTTTTTGAATCTGGAGCGGGAAAGGAGACTCGAACTCCCGACCCCAACCTTGGCAAGGTTATGCTCTACCAACTGAGCTATTCCCGCGGAGTCTATAAAGTTTTTTAAATGAAAAAACTAAATGAAAAAATTTTGAGCGGGAAAGGAGACTCGAACTCCCGACCCCAACCTTGGCAAGGTTATGCTCTACCAACTGAGCTATTCCCGCATGCCGTGTATAATACAGCATGAAAAAATGTGGTCAACACCTTTGTTAAAAATCTTGTATCAATTGCATAAAATAAAAGCAAAATACTTTAGACCAGACAATAAATCGCCAATATTCATGTGGGAATTCATGAAACTTCGCCACAATCAACAGATTGCGCTGTGACAGATTACCAAAATACTCAGCAGAACAAGGTATACTGACTTTATATTTTCAAAGATTGGAGTCAGGCCATGAGCTTAGAACAACAACTGAAAGATCGTTTAGCACAATTATCTCCGACCCATTTAGACGTGGTGAATGAATCTTCGGGTCATGGCGGTTATTTCCCTGGAAAAGAGTCTCATTTTAAAACTGTGATTGTCAGTCAGGCCTTTGCCGGTTTACGTCCAGTCCAGCGTCATCAGAAAGTCTATGCTGCTGCTGGTGATTTACTGGCCAAAGACAAGATTCATGCGCTGGCAATCCATGCATTTTTGCCTGAAGAATGGGCAGGGCAGGACACGACCAGTCCAGCTTGTGCACATGCACCAAAAAACTAAGAGGAAATGATGGAAACTCAACTTTTAGTCAAAATTATTCATATGTCAGCAGCAGGATTGGCGATTGTCGCCATTCTTGCCCGTGCCTTGACTTTGTTTATTGGTACACAAGGCAACCTACCGAATCCAAAGGCACGAATTGCGCTGGTGGCTTTACAGCATCTGGCCATTACGGTGATCGCGCTTACAGGTATTGTGTCATTGGTGATCAAGGATTTTGATGTGCAACCCTGGTTTTATGCCAAGGTTATTTTATTTTTTGTGCTGGTATCCTCTTTAGCTAAAGCCTATAAAAAAGATGATTCAATCTTGCTGGCACAACGCCGGGCTGGCTTATTTATTGCGGTAGTTTCATTGGTTTCTATTTTGATCTTGGTGATGATCAAGCCGAATTTTGGCTAAAAGCAAGCAGGCTGTGACTTCAAGCGCAGTCTGCCTATGTGAATAATTAAAAAATACAAGTGTGATAAAAGTAGTTAAAAATAACAGGAGGGGACATGCATACACGTGTGGTATTTAATCAAAAAGGTGGGGTGGGTAAGTCCAGTATTACCGTTAATCTGGCCGCGATCAGCGCACATCAGGGTTTAAAAACTTTACTCATTGATCTGGATCCACAAGCCAATTCCAGTCAATACGTATTAGGTGACGATGCGACCTATTCAAGTGACAAGCCGGCATTAGAACCGAATATTGAAAACTATTTTGAAAATGTGCTGGGCAATCAGCAAAATAAAGGCTTGCTCGGCAATGCAATTGGCTCGATTTTGAAAAGCCGTAGCAAAGGTCTGGAAAGTTATGTGCATCAGTCTCCCTTTAAGTATCTGGATGTGATTCCAGCCAGCCCGACACTGGGCGCTTTGGCACATGCACTGGAGTCCAAGCATAAAATCTACAAACTGCGAGATGCTTTACAACAATTGTCCGGGCAATATGATCGGGTGTTTATTGATACCCCGCCGGCGTTTAATTTCTTTACACTGTCGGCTTTGATTGCGGCAGACCGCGTGCTGATTCCATTTGACTGTGATGTGTTTTCTAAACGCGCCTTACAGACCCTGATTGAAAATGTCATTGAAACCCAAGATGACCATAATGAAAGACTGGAAATTGAAGGTATTGTGGTGAATCAGTTTCAGGCACAGGCCAGATTACCGCGTGAAGTGGTGCAGCAACTGAAAGATGAAGGATTGCCCGTACTCAATAGTATGTTACCGCCCTCCATCTTAATGAAAGAATCTCATCATAAAAATCAGCCCCTGATTCATTTGGCTACTGATCATAAATTGACTCAGGCCTATCAATCGTTGTTCAATGAGATAGAGCAGAACTAAGATCGAGTTAACTATGAAACTTGTGAAATTAAGCCTAAGTATTGCAGCACTTGCATTGCTGAGTGCTTGTGCAACAACGGTAAAACCCACTTATGTGTCCCCGACCCAGTATCAGACCTTGGGTTGTCAGCAGCTACAAGGCGAATATAACCGTATTCAGAAATATATCGACAATGGTGTGGAAGCACCAAAACGTACGGGTGTAGGTGTGGGCGTCGGTCTGGGTGGTGGCTGGGGCAGTCGCGGTGGTTGGGGAATTGGTCCGAGTGTTTCCGTCAATATGGGACAGTCATCCAATACCAAGCGAACCGAACTGGCGCGGCTTTTAGGTGAACAGGAAGCGATTGTTCAGGCCGCCCGTTACAAAAATTGTCCGATTGTGGTTCGTCAGAATATTGCTAAATAACGAATTCCTGATCTCTTCATAAATGCTGATCTTGGGTCAGCATTTTTTATGCTTTTTTCAAAATAGCCGAGCTGATATTCCGCTTAATATCACTTGAAATGGCGCGTATCGTCTCAGCATCCTAGATTTATAGAGCTGTTCTGGCGTAAGAATATTGATTAAGCTATAAGCTAGGCCCGGAATAGTTCATCACGATGATTGAAAATTGGTTATTTGTATTGGGGCTAATCGCCGTTCTGATGATTCCAGGGCCGGCGAATGCCTTGGTCGCCAGCTCTGCGTATCAGCAGGGTCAGGCCAAAACCAGCCTTTATATTCCTGCCATTCTGATGGGCTATTTTTATGCGATTAATGTCTGGGCTTTGTTGATTCATCTGGCTTTACCGATCTGGCCAAACTTCAAAAGCTTGCTGTATGTCCTGAGTACCATCTGTGTGGGCTGGATGACGCTGCATTTATATAAGGCCCAGCAGTTAGAACGCTATAGCAAAAATCATCCGCAGATTCGTCCCTGGCAAATGTTTACTGTCACCTTAAGCAATCCTAAAGCAGCATTGTTGGCCTCCGGGATCTTACCCATGGAAACTTGGCAAAGTCCGACCAACTTTGTTCTGGTGTTTGCTGCCTTTTGCTTGAGTACCGTTCCAGTAGGGATTTTCTGGATGGTCTTTGGTCAGGCAATTTTGAGCAGTCACTCTGAAAAAATAAAAGCCGGCCTTATTTATAAAGGCTCGGCTCTGTTTGTACTGCTTTGTCTGATCCCATTACTGATCAAGCTTTGGGATTAAATGCATAGGCTATAAAAAATCTTAAGCTGTTTTACTTTTTTTGAGTCTTTGTTGAATAAAGCCGATCACACCTGGCAAGACACTTAAAATAATAATACCGAAAATCAAATAGGTGAAGTTATCTTTGACGATCGGCATATTACCGAACATATAGCCCAGAATGACAAATGAGCTGATCCAGATAAATCCACCTACTACATTATAGCTCAGGAAATATTTGTAATTCATGCTGCCAGCACCAGCGACAAAAGGTGCAAAGGTACGAGCAAAAGGCACAAAACGCGCAAAAATAATGGTTTTACCACCATGTCTGGCAAAGAATTGCTGAGTTGCCAATAAATGTTTTTTATTGATAAAGCGCGATTCAATCTCGAAAACCCGCGGCCCGATATATTTGCCAATATGGTAATTCAGGGTGTCGCCCAATACTGCCGCAACAAATAAAAGCGGAATCAGTACCCAGGGATCCATCACACCTGTAGACGCTGCCAAAGCACCTGCTGCAAATAGCAAGCTGTCGCCGGGCAGGAACGGCATCACCACCAAACCTGTTTCCACAAAGATAATCAGGAAAAGAATGGCATAAATCCAGATCCCGTAATTGGTGATAAATTCAAGCAAGTGATCATCAACATGCAAGATAAAATCAATCAGTTCCATGAGCCCAGTACAAGCAAAAGTGTGCTCAAATCCTAACAGCGATCACCTATAAAGTCAGTAATAAAAGTCGACTATTTTGCGGCTTATTTTTCTGCTGTCGGGCGAATCCCTTCACTTTTAAAATGGATGTATCAGGGTATGAGCATATTTTTATTGGGGCTTTTTGAGCAGACAACACAAGTTCATCATGGCGTTACACAACGTCTGCGGCATCTATTTCGGCTTTCTGTTTAGATCATAGAATCATCATAAAAATGGCAGGTCAAAACACATGAAAAAATATATTCTGGCGACACTGGTTCTGGCAGCTGCCAGTCCGGCACTTTGGGCTAAATCAGATCAGGCTATTCTGGAGGAAGCAAAACAGAATGTAGTCAGTATTGCTCAGGCACATAAAATGAAAGATGAAACTGGCGTGACCTTAAGGGGGCAGATCGTCAAACAGCGTGCAGCACAAAGTGACGAATTTGAATTAAGAGATAAAACCGGCAGCATCATGATTGATGTAGATGACGACCACTGGAAAAGATTAAAACTCAAAGCAGGCGATCGGGTAGAAGTTTGGGGCGAGGTCGATACGCACCGCAACAAACCCACCGATATTGAAGTGATTCAGATTGAACGCGTGAAATAAACCATTCATTTGGCTGGAACAGGAAAGCAGCGAAACTCTGCTCTCCTGTGAACCAGTCAAAAATGAGGGCATTATTTTCTGAAATTTCTTAACTGTTTAATATTTAAACCAATTGGAATAGTGTGCTTAAACACAAGAAAAATGCTAGAATACGGCGCTTATCTTTCGTTTGCCTTTCATAGTTGTTCGTCATGACTACCAATACTCAAATTACTGAAGATCGTATCCTGATTCTGGATTTCGGTTCTCAATATAGTCAGCTCATTGCACGCCGTGTCCGTGAAGCTGGTGTATATTCTGAAATGTATGCCTATGATATGTCTGAAGAAGACATTCGTGCATTTAATCCAAACGGTATCATCTTGTCTGGTGGACCTGAGAGCGTTCACCTTGAAGGCAGCCCGCGTGCGCCACAAGTGGTATTCGAGCTCGGTGTGCCGGTATTGGGTATTTGTTATGGCCTGCAAACCATGTGCGAACAGCTTGGCGGTAAAGTCGAGCCAGGTACTGTGCATGAGTTCGGTTATGCAGAAGTAGATATCGTGGTACGTGACAAGCTGATCGGTAATTTACAGGACCGTGAAAACCAGTTGCATGTCTGGATGAGTCATGGTGACAAGGTTGCCCGTATTCCAGAAGGCTTCCAGATCACTGCACAAACTCCAAGCTGTCCAATTGCGATGGTGTCTGACGAAACTCGTGGTTTCTATGGCATTCAGTTCCATCCTGAAGTGACACATACCTCTAAAGGTGCAGAATTACTGTCGAACTTCGTTCATCAAATTTGTGGTTGCCGCGGTCTATGGACGCCAGAACACATTATTGATCTACGTGTAGAACAGCTTCGCCAACAGATCGGTGATGAAAAAGTATTACTTGGTCTTTCAGGTGGTGTGGATTCATCTGTCGTTGCAGCGCTGTTGCATAAAGCGATTGGTGATCAGCTGACATGTGTGTTTGTCGACAATGGTCTGCTTCGTTTGAACGAAGGTGATCAAGTGATGCAAATGTTTGCTGACAATATGGGGATTCGTGTCATCCGTGCTGCTGCAGAAGAGCGTTTCTTGACTGCACTTGCAGGCGAAGTTGATCCTGAAGCAAAACGTAAAATTATTGGCCGTGAGTTTATTGCAGTCTTTGCTGAAGAAGCACGTAAATTAGATGGGGTAAAATTCCTGGCTCAAGGTACGATTTATCCAGACGTGATTGAATCTGCTGCAAGCAAACAGGGCAAGGCACATGTGATTAAATCGCACCACAACGTGGGTGGTTTACCAGCAGACTTGGCTTTTGAACTGGTTGAACCATTACGTGACTTGTTTAAAGATGAAGTACGTAAATTGGGTACCACTTTGGGCTTGCCACACAGCATGATTTACCGTCATCCATTCCCAGGCCCAGGTCTAGGTGTGCGTATCTTGGGTGAAGTGAAAAAAGAATATGCAGATATTTTACGTCTTGCTGATGACATTTTCATGCAGGAACTTCGTGCCAGCGGTTGGTATGACAAGACTGCTCAAGCATTTGCGGTATTCCAGCCGGTGAAATCTGTCGGTGTTGTCGGTGATGGTCGCCGTTATGCATGGGTGATTGCACTGCGTGCGGTAGAAACTGTGGACTTTATGACTGCTCGTTTCGCGCATCTTCCTTATGATCTAGTCGATAAAATCTCTACTCGTATCATGAATGAAATTAAAGATGTGTCTCGTGTTGTGTATGACGTATCGTCTAAGCCACCTGCAACTATTGAATGGGAGTAAAATCGGGATTTCTAAAAGCGATAGCTTTTAGCCGATTTTACGCCAAGAGCTATGCTCGCGGCAGTGAGGGATTTTACGAAGCACGGCTTCTTGCCTGAATGATGCCAAGCGCTATGCTCGCGCCAATCAGGATTTCACGAAGCACGGCTTCTTGCCTGAATGATGCCAAGCGCTATGCTCGCGGCAGTGAGGGATTTCACGAAGCACGGCTTCTTGCCTGAATTACTGCCAAGGCTATGGCTGCGCCAGTCAGTGTTTCAAGGAGCACGGCTTCTTGCCTGAATGATGCCAAGCGCTATGCACGTAGTAAATATCTGGTTGATCGGAGATATCCCGATAAAAAAAGAGCGCTTCGGTGCTCTTTTTTATGAGTTTTTATGAGGATTTTTTCTTCGTGATAGAATATGCAACTTTTCCATGTAAAGTTTATAAAAATTTAAGTTTTCACTAATATTCCTGATTTCATTATTTAAAGGGCAGATCAGAATTGCTTGGTTTGATTGGCCTTTGCATGACCTTGCTGGGTCACGGGCTTAAAGGCATTCCAGGGATTGGCTGGAGCAGGTTTGGGCTTTTCCAGCATTTTGGAATGATAAACTTCAATCCGATTTCGGCCTGATTTTTTCGCCTGATATAAAGCGATATCGGCTTGCTTGATCAGCTCCTCCAGCTTTTGCGTAGGCGACTCCAGTTCTGCTATACCAATCGAAATGGTAAAACGAATGGGCTGGTTCGGTTTGGCATAAACAAATTGTTTCTGAATTGCACAACGAATTCGCTCTGCAATCACCAGACTGTCTGGCAGCTGGGTATCTTCCAAGAGAGCAATAAACTCTTCACCACCAAAACGTGCCAGTACATCGCTATGGCGCATTTCTTTACGGGTGACTTCAGCAATCAGTTGTAGTACGCGATCGCCGATGTCATGCCCATAGTTGTCATTGATATTTTTAAAATGATCGACATCAAACATCAGCAGGCAGGTGCTGGCATGTTTGGGCCATTGATGAATAGAACGTTCAGCCATATCGACAAAATGGCGGCGGTTGTATAACTGGGTCAAATCATCCGTATGTGCCAGATTTTTTAAGGTTTGATAGTTCCATTCGTCCAGCAAAGAGCGCAGGAAAGAGCGCCGTACATTCAGAATATTATTCCAGTTAATATAAATGCTAAAAAACCAGAGTGGACTAAACACGACAGTAAAAATAAAGGCTTGAGATGCGCTCATTAACTGGATCACTCCAATCATGATAAACAGGGCAATCAAGATGGAACAATAGACCGCAACTTTAAATTGGGTCTGTATACACAGATTGGCGATGAGAATAAAGATCGCAGAGGCATAAATATAGGTAGCAACATGGGGGCTGCTTGAAAGCACCAGCAGGCCAATCCATGCAGCTGCAGCCACAGTAGTGGCGATCGGCAGGATTCTATCTAGAATCTGAATATTTTTATATGTTTTAAACAAGTAATAACAGCAAAGCATAGCGCCTAGAACCAAGATGACGCGCATCAGACCAGAAATAAAAAACATGTCTGGAATAATCAGAATATCGGCAAAGAAATACAGCAAAAAGGCAATTTGTGCCAGATAATTGATTTGACGTAAATTAGTATGACTATGCGTATAGACATAATCGTGAAAATATTGCTGAAACGGGGCAGGAATACGGGCATGAGAGTCTGTCAGCGCCTGTTCGATCAGCTGACGGTTTTGCAGATCACATTCAGATAATTTCAGTGATTTATCGGTCGTTGAGTTTTGAAAAGATATATTCGCCGTTGAATATATATTCTCATGCTGAGCAGACATGTCCTGGTCCAGTATTATTTTTATAGGTGCCTATTATGCCGTGATTGGATGAAAAATAACCTCCCTAAAATTGGGTATCTGACTTAAATTTGACTTTAAAACGTAACAAAAATTATATTTTTTAGCTACGAAAGTGATTGAAATCCATAAAAATAATTTTTAATTGCTTTAATTTTTAAATTAAAATCATTCGTTTCACGTGAAACATTGGGTAATTGGGCCAGCAATGTCGAAATGGCTTCTAGCGCAGGCTTGAGAGCACCCTAATCAGCATTGAGCCACTTCCACTCAGGCTGTTACACTGCGAAATTCAGGTTTTATCGCTTGAACAGGAGTTAGATCGATTAAGCGATGTTAAGGGTTTTATACGTATCTAAATATTTCCAAAGATAGATTTTGCAAATAGACCCTGTACATTGTCCTGAATAGGGAGACATCTTGCAGCAGTCCAAGGGAAGAATGTTTCATATAATTTAAGATTTAGAATGAAAATGCCGAGGTGAGCTCAGCCATGTCGAATAATAGTGATATTGAACTGTCCAATTCGGATGATTGTGAAAAATATGTCAATCAGTTTATTCAGGAATTTCCTTTACGCCGTGCCGAAATCGGACAGGGTACCGTAATCAAACGTGCCTTGCCCAGCCGACATAAACGCATGATTGGTGCCTGGTGTTTTCTGGATCATGCCGGTCCGGCCAGCTTTCCACAAGGCGATGGCCTAGATGTTGGGCCACATCCCCATATTGGTCTGCAGACCTTTACCTGGATGCTGCAAGGCACCATGATGCACAATGACAGTTTAGGTACTCAGCAGCTGATTCGTCCCAAACAGGTCAATCTGATGACCTCGGGCTATGGCATTTCACATACGGAAGTTTCTCCAGAAAGCGAAACGCATATGCATGCAGCGCAGTTATGGATTGCCTTACCGGATGACAAGATCAATATGGCACCGGCTTTTGAGCATTATCCTGAATTGCCTGTGGTTAATGATCAGGGCATCGAATTTACCGTCTTAGTCGGTGAATATTTAAAAACCGTTTCACCGGTAAAAGTGCATAGTGAACTGCTCGGGGTAGACCTGTATGCAGCAGAAAGTACCAGTGCGCGCTTAGCCCTGAATCCAAAATTTGAATATGGTTTTATGGTACTTGAGGGCACGGCCAGCATTAATGGACATGAACTGACGGAAGATAACATGCTGATCCTTGAACCGGGATTAGAGCAGGTTAATGCTGATATTCATGCCGGGAGCCGTGTGCTACTCATTGGTGGTGAACCATTTGAAAGCCCGATTTTACTGTGGTGGAATTTGGTCGGACGTACCACCGAGGAACTTAAAATTGCGCGGCAAGAATGGATTGAAGGCCATGAACGCTTCGGTTCGATTCCGGCCTATGATGGACCACGTTTAGAAGCTCCCGCATTTCCAGACCGGATGCGTGCTTCCAGATAAACGATCAGAATTGCAGGGGTGGGTGGAACCCGGATTTGAACTGAAAATGGCAAATCTGCAACATAGGGAACAGAGAATTACAGTCATCAAAAATTGCGCTACATTCCGCTGCTTTTTGCTATGCTCAGCAAGCAAGAACAATAAAATCATGAGTCTAATATGCGTGTTTTACATCATCTCGAACAATCACGATCGTTTCGTATTCTCTGGGCCATGGAAGAGTTAGGACTGGATTATGAAGTGCAATATTATCAGCGCCAGCCTAATCTTTCCGCGCCGCCGGCCTTAAAACAGATTCATCCCTTGGGTAAGGCGCCAATTCTGACCGATCAGGAGCAGGTACTGGCGGAATCTGCGGCGATCCTGGAGTATTTACAGGAAAGCTATGATGAACAGCAGCAGTTTCGCCCAGAAGATCCTGCCGATAAGGCCCAGTACCGTTACTGGATGCATTATGCAGAAGGTTCATTAATGCCGCTGCTGGTGATGCAACTGGTGATGACTACTGTACCGAAACATACCCCTTTACTGATTCGACCAGTAGCCAAGAAAATTTGTGAGGGAGTGAAGAAACAGTTTGTACAAAGCCGCTTAAAAGATCATATCCAGTTTCTGGAACACTATTTGAGCGAGCATGACTATTTTGCCGGACACTTCAGTTTTGCCGATATTCAGATGAGTTTTCCTTTGGAGGCCATGCAAAGCCGGACTGGCCAAAGTTATCCAGCGATTCAGGCTTATCTGAAACGGGTATCGCAACGTGCAGCCTATGCGCGTGCACTGGCCAAAGAAAAACAGATAGCATCCTGAAAAAAAAGCTGCCGATGGCAGCTTTTTTAATGGGGGATATCAGTCTGGAAAGCTGAGGCGCTCTTTGGGGAAAATCACCTTAAAAGTGGAACCCTGGTTTTCCTTGGACTCAATTTCGAGATGTGCCTGATGTTGCATCAGGACATGCTTAACAATTGCCAATCCTAAACCGGTGCCACCAGTACGCCGGCTACGGTCTGAATCGATCCGGTAAAAACGTTCGGTCAGACGTGGCAAGTGTTTGGGATCAATTCCGATGCCGTTGTCTTCTACTACAAAATAGGCAGATTCACCATCATCATGCCACCCCATGGTAATGATTCCACCTTTAGGCGTATATTTAATCGCATTGGTGATCAGGTTGCTAAAGGCGCTGGCCAGTTCCATATCTGAACCGATCAGATCGCAATGACTGTCAATGTCCAGATTCAGGGTATGCCCATAATCAATATTATAGGCCTGTGCATCATCAAATAGCTGATTCATCAGACTTGGCATTTCGATGATCTGGTTTTTGGCAATATTTTTGTCATTTTCCAGACGTGACAGCAGCAGCAGGTCATTCACCAGCGCGTTCATGCGTCGGGTCTGCGACTGCATCTGATCAAAGGCGCGTTTCCAGCGCGGATTGATATCTTCCTGGTCGGTAAAGGTTTCAATATAGCCACTGAGTACGGTTAAAGGCGTGCGCAGCTCATGCGAAATATTATCGACAAAATCTTTACGCATCTGTTCCAGATTGTGCATCCGGGTCACATCATAGGCGACCAGTACCCGGCTTTCACCGCCGAAACGGGTCATTTTGACCTGGACATAATGATCTTCGAACAGCGAAGATCGCATTTTCAGGCCATCTGGTGACTCATCAATATGATGATAATATTCAATAAAACTCGGTTGGCGCAGCAAAGTTAAAATATTACGGCGACGGTCATCACTGGAAATTCCGAGCAGACGTTCGGCGGCTGGATTCCACCATTCAATCTGCTGGTTTTCATCAATTAAAACCACTGCTTCTTGCAAGGCCACCAGTGAAGACTGCGCTCGATCGATCAGTTCCACCATTTCTGCCTGCACAATCCGTTCCTGCCGCTGAGCGCGATAAACATTGAATAACAGTGCGCCCCAAATCCCGCCGATATTCGGCGGAACATCATAAGGGCGATTAGAAATCCATTCATTGACCAGATATAAAGAGCGCATCTGGGTGCTAAAGAACGCCACAAAGGCAATGACGATACAAATCCAGAAATACCCAATCCCAAAACCGATAAGGCTGGCGATGATCAGGAAAAAAGCCAGTAAGCGTAAATCCTGTTTGGCAAAATCCCATAAACTGCTGTAACGGATTCTTTTGTGCTCACGTGCCAGTTCGGGGACAGGGTAGGGTTCATACATAAAACAAGATTTACCTTAAAAGACGTTAACCTAAAGCCACATCTGCACGGGTTGAAAAACGGTAACCGGTTCCACGTACGGTTTGTACATAGCGGTTTGCGCCATAAGGTTCCAGCACTTTGCGCAAACGGCGTATATGGACGTCAATAGTGCGGTCTTCAATATAGACGTTGCCGCCCCACACCTGATCCAGCAATTGCGCACGGGTATAGGCACGTTCCGGATGGGTCATAAAGAACGCCAATAGACGGTATTCAGTTGGCCCCATTTCCAGAATTTTATCGCCAAAATTAACCCGCTGACTGACCGGATCCAGAATCAGGCCATTGGCATCAATGGTTTTTTCACCGCTGAGTGCATTGGCACGGCGCAGGACAGCTTTAATGCGTGACACCAGTTCCCGGGTCGAGAACGGCTTGGTCATGTAATCATCGGCACCGGCATCCAGACCTTGTACTTTGTGGTCTTCTTCACCGCGTGCGGTCAGCATGATCACCGGAATTTCTGACAGGCTTTCATCACGTTTCAGACGACGACATAGATCTACACCGCTGATCCCGCCCGGCATCATCCAGTCCAGCAAAATCAGTGCCGGACGCTGATCCACAATCATCTGATGCGCCTGCTTGGCATCTTCGGCCTGTAAGCATTGAAAACCGGCCATATCCAGAGAGGTATGGATCATTTCCCGAATCGGGAGTTCGTCATCGACGATTAATATGTAGTCATCTTTCACAACGCAATACCCTATTTCATGTAAACGGTGAACCGTTTTATATTTATGACAGGCTTATTACAAAGACTAATTATGACAGTATCATTGCAGAAAGGGAAAAACTGCTGAAATTCGCAAAGATTTGTGACAATTTTAGTAAAGAAACTTGTTAAAAAATCATAAATTAATTTTACTTTTATCGGTGCTTCAGCAGAAATTAGCAACCTGTTTTAGAATGCAGAAAATCTGATTAAGCCTTCGATTTAACAGCTATTTTTTGTCGGAAAATGACTCCAATAATGCCAAAAATACCACACTGCACGATGATAAAACTTCCTCCAATGACTGCTTGAATCCGCTTATCACCCAGCGAATGGCAATTTGGGTGACATAGCCATTTAACCCGGTCGACACCAGTGAAATTTCCTGCTCACTACGATTTAACTGCGGCATCATTAACATGACAAAGGCATGAATCATGCGGTCGAAGCGCGACATGGTTTCATGAATGGTGGCCTGATTATGCAACTCCTGTACCAGCATGGCATCAATATAAATGATCCGTGCCATACGCGGATTGTCACGCAAGGTGCTAAGCAAGGCGGTCAGCCCCGCTTCAATCATTTTTTTCGGATCAGTGGATGCCTGCATCATGGCCTGCATGACATTCTGTTGCAGTTCATCAATCAGTTTTAAAAAGATGGTCTGAAACAGGTGCTCACTTTTTTTAAAAGATTCATAAAAATAACGTTCAGTCAGTTTGGCTTCATTGCAGATATCTTTCACGGTTACTGAAAAAAAGCCATGGCTGCCATAAGCTTCAATACCGGCTTCAATCAGCTTTTCACGACGTACCTGCTGTCGCTCAGCCATCGACAGGCCTTTAAACTGACGTTCCTTGCTTTTGGGTGGTCGTGATGGTGTTGCTGCATTGATTGAATCGGTCATAAAGCCTGGCTACTCATCTGCATGAAGATTTTGAATATCTTAGCAATAAATCACGCTTTGACCTATGTCGAAATTCAGCAGAGGAATTTGGCCGCTAAGGACATCGGATAATTATTGACAATCTATATTGTCAAAATTATATTGAGGATCTG
Organism: Acinetobacter sp. YH12102; assembly: GCF_013419125.1. Taxonomy (NCBI): domain Bacteria; kingdom Pseudomonadati; phylum Pseudomonadota; class Gammaproteobacteria; order Moraxellales; family Moraxellaceae; genus Acinetobacter; species Acinetobacter sp. YH12102. The sequence continues at coordinate 92,766 of NZ_VPAS01000010.1, forward strand.
TGCTAACTCCTGAAACAACAGAACAAGATCCTGCTGTCATGGAAGAGCAGTTATTTACATAAGGAAATTCAATGAAAAATTTTAAGAATAAAGTTGCTGCCATTACCGGTGCCGGTTCAGGGATCGGTCAGCAGCTGGCAGTTTTGCTGGCACAGCAAGGCTGTCATCTGGCACTAAGTGATATTAATGAACAGGGACTTGCACAAACGGTTGAATTGTTGCAGGGCAGTGATGTTCGGGTGACGATTCAAAAAGTCAACGTGGCCAAGCTACAAGAGGTACGCAGCTGGGCAGCACAGGTGGAGCAGGATCATGGCAGTGTCAACATGATCTTTAACAATGCCGGCGTGGCACTTGGCTGCACCGTAGAAGGTGCGAGCTATGAAGATCTGGAATGGATCGTCGACATTAATTTCTGGGGCGTGGTGTATGGCACCAAAGAATTTTTGCCTTTAATCAAGAAAACCGGCGATGGTCATGTGATTAATATTTCCAGTCTGTTTGGTTTAACCGCGCAGCCGACCCAGTCGGCATATAACGCGACCAAGTTTGCAGTGCGTGGTTTTACCGAATCCTTGCGTCAGGAACTGGATCTGCAAAATTGCGGTGTGAGTGCACTTTGTGTACATCCGGGGGGAATTCGTACCAATATTGCCAATGCTGCGAAAATGAATGACAGTATGCTGACCTTGGGCATGAATCCGGAAAAAGCCGCCCGTAATTTTAATAAACTGCTGCGTTGCCCGCCAGTAGAAGCCGCTCGTCAGATTCTGGAGGCGGTACAGAAAGACAAACGCCGTTTATTAATTGGTAACGATGCCAAAGCTGTTGATTTGATTCAACGGATCTTGCCAAGCGGCTATCAGCATGTCACTGCACTGGCAAGCCAATTCGGCAAAAAGAAGAAAAAATCTGCTTAAATCATTGGATATTAAACCCGCAAAAGCGGGTTTTTAATCTTTTATTGTAGATCAGGAGTGAGTTGCTGTAAGGCTGTAGGCATGTAAAATAATGAAGCTAAACCAATATTTTAATGGTTTTTTTCTTCCAGACCAACTGATAATACAGTCCCTGCAAAATACACATGCTGACAAAGGCCAATGCATAGGCATACCAGATCCCTTCCAGCCCCCACCACCGGCTAAACAGATAAGCGGCAGGAACTTCAATACAGAGAATTGCAAAAATATTGATCAGCATCGGTGCAGTTACCGTACCACTTGAACGCATAATTGACGCAAAAATGGCGCTGGCACCAAAGAATAAAATAGACCAAAGCACAATGAATAAAAGTTGCTGACCCAGCACCACGACCTGAGGATCAGTAATAAACAGTGCCATTAAATATTTTGAGAACAGATAGGCCAAAACTACCAAACTGCCAGTAAACAGAATATTCATACTGAGTGCAGTCCGTGTGACTTTATTCAGCAAATCGGATTTTCCTGCACCAATCGCTTGTGCACCAAACACAGAAGCTGCAATCGCAATCGACAGAGCAGGAAACTGGATATAATTTAACACCTGGTTGACCGCACCATAGGCAGCCGTTGCTTCTGCGCCATAGCGGTTGACCAAGCCGACAATCACCAGACCGGCGACAGAAGTCGTGATCATCTGTATTCCAGTCGGAACGCCCAGACTTAAAATAATTTTGCTTAATTTAGGCTGATGGCGGATATGTTTTAATAATGCCCAGTCGAGCCTGAGCGGATGTTGTTTATAATTTAAATACAGGACTAGAAACAACAATACGGCCAGATTACCCAAAATGGTGGCAATTGCCGGCGAGATAATACCCATTTGGGGAAAGCCAAAATATCCGGCAATTAATATCGGGGTGACTACCAAGCCCACGCCAATGGTGAGTGCGGAAGCAAACAGCGGTGTGGTGCTGTCGCCTACACCGCGCAAGATAGAGGTATAAATAATATAAATAAAAATTAGGGGACTACCTGCCAGCATCCATTGCACATAGGGCAAGGATAAATGCATCACCTCCGGATCTGTACCGAGCACCAAGAGGATATTTTCGGCAAAAATCACACCAAACAGCGCGATCAAGCTTCCGCCAATCAAGGTCATAAATAAAGTTGAACCGACCACACAGCGCACTTTTTCGATATTTTTTGCGCCCCAAGCCTGTCCAATAAGTACAGTAGAACCGGCAGATAAGCCAATGACAAAAGCCATCAAACAAAACAGGATCGGGAAAAATACCGCAACCGCAGCAATGGCATTGACTCCCAGCATTTGCCCGACAAAAACCGTATTAATCGTGCCTGAAAGGCTTTGCAGGATGTTGGTTGCAATTAATGGCAACAGAAATACCAGAAAGGCCTTCCATAAATTCTGTTGTTGGATCAGTGATTGCTGTGCCATGCCCTATCCTGTTATTGATTTTTCATCTATTTAATTATGTCGCTATTATTGAATAAAGCAGAAATAAAGGCCTTAGCTTTTAAGTAACTAAGGCATTTATTTTATAAGAATTTTAGTTAAAATTTGAATTAAACCTTTGAAAGAATTTGACCTGCCTGAATCAGGGTCTGTTCTTTTTTTGCAAAACAGAACCTGAGCAGGCGTAAATCGGCAGGCGCTTGCTGGTAGAACACAGAGACTGGAATTGCCACGATCCCGTGTTGCTCTGCCAGAAAATGACACATCTCTACATCATTTAAATCAGGCCGGATAGCCGAATAATCGAGATTCTGGAAATAAGTTCCTTGAGAGGGCGTCCATTTAAAACGTGATGTTTCTATTGATGAATTAAATAGATCACGTTTGTTTTGATAGAACCGGGAAAGTTCGCGTATATGTTCAGGATGCTGTTGCATGTATTCCGCCAAAGCCACCTGAATCGGAGTCACGCCACAGAAGCTGGCAAACTGATAAATCTGTCTGAACATTTTCATGAGTGGCGGTGCCGCAATACAAAAACCGGTTTTCCAGCCGGTGACATGAAAGGTTTTACCAAAAGAACCAATCACGAAGCTACGCTCGCGCAGTTCAGGAAATGACCAGGCTGAATGGTGCTGAACGCCGTCAAAAACCAGATGTTCATAGACTTCATCGGATAACACCACAATATTGCGCTCACGGATCAGCTCAATCAGATGCTGCCAGTCTGCTCTTGACCAGACACTACCGCTGGGATTATGTGGGGTATTGACCACTATCATGCGGGTATGGTCATTGATGGCATCTTTCACCTGATTCCAGTCCACAGAAAACTCTGGATGCTGTAATGCAATATGTACGGGCGTTGCACCAGCCAGCTGTACTGCAGGTGCATAACTGTCATAGCTCGGATCGAAAATAATCACTTCATCACCCGCACGAACTGTGGCCTGAATCGCACAAAAAATCGCAATTGTGGCGCCGGAAGTAATCGTGATCTCTTCTAGCGGGTCAATGCTCAATTGATCGCGCTGTTGATACAGATCGGCCACCAGCCCACGCAATATCGGCAAGCCATCTCCAGGTGCATACTGGTTAAATCCGTTATGACTGGCCCGGCTCAAAGCCTCAATCAATGCCGGTGGCGCAGGAAAGTCTGGAAATCCCTGTGAAAGGTTCAATGCGCCGAGTTTTTGTGCCAGGGCCGACATGGTGCTAAAAATCGTGATGCCTAGATCAGGCAGTTTAGAGGGGAATTCCAGCATGTCCTTGGCCTTGAAAATAAGATTGAATCCAGTGTAGCAGCAAGTTCTACTCTGGATAATCAGAAAATTCTGAAATATTTGGCATTATTTTTACTTCTATTTTTCAGAGATTTATTGAATAGGTGCAATTGAATTACTGAAAATCAAATGCCTAATTATGTGAAATGCACACTGAGCTGGACGAAATGGACAACTTTTCCTAGAATTTGCTCCACAATAATAATGCTTAAAACTATAACTATAAAATGCCAAAACATATTCATCTGCTACTGGAGCAACTTGGGCTGAACCGGCAGCATCGTGCGCTGCATCTGCAGTTTTCACATCTGCTCTTAAATCATCAGGTCCTGATTCAGCGGATTGATGGCCAGCATCAGATTAATCAGGGTCTGCAGGCAGAACTGATCTGCCTTTCTACGCAGGCCAATCTTGCTTTAAAGCAATTTATAGGCTGTCAGGTGGCAGTAGATCAGGTAACAGATCGTGGCGAACTTTTTCGAACCAGTGGCATTATTACCGCAGCCAGTCAGGGACACAGCGACGGTGCCTTGAGTCTGTATAAACTGACCATGCAGGATGCTACTGCACTCTGGCACAAACGCCGTAATAGTCGGGTGTTTATGAATAAGAGCGTGCGCGAAATCAGTGAAATATTATTTAGTGAATGGCAAAGTAGAAGTGCATTATTTGCAGCCAGTCTTAGTCTGGACCTGACCGGATTAAATCGGGATTACGATGTACGCCCTTTTGTGATGCAGTCCAATGAGTCGGATTATGATTTTTTAACGCGTTTATGGCGTAGTGAAGGAATAAACTGGCTGATTGATGAAAAGCACTCCATTGTTCCGGTGTCCGCTACTGAGATTCAGCCGCAGAACCTGCGTTTAATCGATCATTCTCAAGCCTTTTCAGCTTTAAAACGCCGTTCAATCCGCTTCCATCGCAGTCATGCCACCGAGCAGTTTGATACGCTGACCAGTCTGATTGCCGTACGTCAGCTTAATTCCAACAGTACCCATACCCAGCGCTGGCAAGCGCAGCACCTTGCGCAGGATCAAAGCCAGTCCTTATTAAATACTCATCAGCAAAGTAGCGTGCAGGATACGGCCAGTCTGAATCTTGAAGATGCCTGGAACATTAGTCCGGCCTGGACAGGTGATTTGAATGCCGAGGATCAGGTGACGGCATCTGGTACGGCACAACTGGAACGACTGAATCAGCAGCTCAATCATTATCATGCGCTGCAATCCAAATATTTTAAAGCCAGCAGCAGTGTACGTGATGCTCAGGTCGGGTATTGGTTTGAATTAAAACAGCATGCTGAAATTGATCAGCATCCCGTGCATGAGCGTGAATTTTTGATTTTGGGTAAACGCTTCTATAACCAGAATAATTTACCTAAAGATATTTTATTGCAGCTAGACAGCTTGCTCGGTCAAAGTGATTGGCAAATTTCGGAGGAAGAACGGCAGGCCAATGAGTTGTATATCGTCCGCCGTGACATCCCCGTCGTACCTGAATATCAGCCTTTTATGCATCGCCCCGTTGCATATCCGCAGCGAGCTCGAGTGGTCGGGCCTGAAGGTGAAACAATCCATGTCGATGCTTGGGGAAGAGTGAAAGTTCGTTTTCTATTTACCCGAAGTGATGACCATCAACATGATGCTGGTGCAGGCAGCAATGACAATGATAGCGATTCGGCCTGGATTGATGTATTAACCCCTTGGGCTGGTGAAGGTTATGGAGTCAGATTGCATCCACGAGTTGGTGAAATGGTAGTGATTGATTTTTTTGAAGGCGATATCGATCGGCCCTTTGTTATGGGACGGATTCACGAAGCAGAACGACATCCAGTGATGTTTGATGCGAAGGGACAATTACCAGCCACCAGAAAACTCAGTGGGATCCGTTCCCAAGAAGTAGAGGGTGAGGGTTTCAACCAGCTGCGTTTTGATGATACGACGGATCAGATTAGTGCACAGTTACACAGTAGTCATGGTGCTAGCCAGTTGAATTTAGGAAATCTCAGTCATCCTAAAGAAACAGAATCGAGTGAAGGTCGTGGGGAAGGGTTTGAACTAAGGACAGATCAGTGGGGGGTGGTACGAGCAGGGCAAGGCTTACTGATTTCGACCTATTCGCAAGATACAGCAGCAGGTAATCACCTGGATGCTAAGCCTACCAAGAACCAGATGGAATCAAATCTGAATAACACCAAAGTTCTGAGTGACATGGCAGAAGCTCAGCAAACTGATCCGCTTGAGCTTTTTAATAGCTTAAAACAATTTCTGAATCAACTTGAAACTGAAGATGCGAACAAAGCCACTGCATTTAAACAGGCTGTTATGGTATTAACGGCACCACATTCGATTGCGCTGAGTACAAATGAAAATATTCATTTATCTGCAGACCAGCAGATAAATTACAGTGCAGGGGAAAATATCCATCTATCGACTCAACAGTCTCTGATTGCACATGCGCAGCACAAGATCAGCCTATTTGCTGCCCAGAACGGAGCACGCTTATACGCAGGCAAAGGTAAAATTGAAATACAGGCCCAAGATGATGCCATCGAAGCAATTGCACGGAAGGTGATTAAGCTGATTTCAACTGAAGACAAGATTGAGATCACCAGTCCGAAAGAGATCCTGCTAACCGCGGGAGGGTCTCAAATAAAGATTAATAGCAGTGGAGTGTGTGTCACAACTGGTGGGAAATTTGAGTGTAAGGCGGGGCAGCATAGTTTTATGGGAGGGGCTAAAACTTTTTATGATTTACCTGAGTTGCCTAAAATTGGTCCATATGCTGTAGATTTTTTATTTACTAGTTTGGGCGGTACAGGAATTGAAGGTGCAGAGGTAACTATGTTCACACCTGAAAATAAGGAAATTTTATGGGAAGGTAAAACTGATTTAAAGGGTAAGTCTGAATTATCTATTTTTCAAAAATCATTAGCTTATGAAGCATTAGTAGGATTTAAACAATGGTCTAGTAGCTTTGAAGATTTGGAATTTAAAGTGCCTGATATAGAAGATGAGTTTGATGTGGGAGAGCATGGAATTCAGTTGGAAGATATTGAATAATTATAAAGGTAGTCTCTGTGAATTATTATATCGTAAAAAAAGGAGATACATTATGGGGTATCTCGAGAAAATTTAATATTACTGTGAAAAAAATAGCAGAAATTAATGAATTAGATACTTCTATTATCCATAAAATAAGAATAGGTCAAAAAATTTATATTAATGAAAAGAATAAGATTAATGCTGAAGTGGTTTTAAAAATCATATTATTAGATTTATCTTTTAAGTCAATTCCAAAAGGTACTGTAAAGCTAGAATATGATGATAAGTCAAAAGAAATAATTTTTAAAGATGGTGTAATCTATAATATAGAAATATTAGACCATTTAAAAGGACTAAAAGTTTATTATAAAAATATTAAAGGTGCCTTTGATCTAATAGCTCATCATAAAAAATTACCTATAGGAAAAAAAGTTTTAAGATTAACTTCAAGACAAATGAAGGTTTCAGGTGTACATTATCCTAAGTCTGGTATAGCCCAACAGACATTAGATGAAATTAAACAATCATTAAAAAATTTAGCAGACCCAGTTATAATGGGAGGAAGTAAAAAAATAGATGAGCTACATACTAATAAATCATCTTTGCCGGAGCCAAGAAGTGATCAAAAAAGGACTGATTCAGGTAATAGTACTCATATAATTGCAAGCCAATTTACAGAAGAAAACTTTATTCTAAGTAGCGTCAATAATAAATATAGAAAATTCGTTATAGAGGCTTCGAAGCGGCATAATTTTACACCTCATAGCCTCGCAGCTTTAATTCATGCTGAGGCTGCAAAAAAAAGTAATGGTGAATGGGATCCGGAAAGTTTTAATGCAAGTACAAATGCTGCTGGACTAACACAATTTTTAAAAAGTACTTGGCTTGAAATTTGTAAAAATCAACATACTCTAATAGGACAATATGCTTCAAAAAATAAGAAGCTCACTGAGAAGCAACTTCTCAATTTGAGATTCATTCCTGAATTCTCTATTGATGCAGCAGCAGCTTATGCAGTCGTTAACTTTAAATGGTCAAAATTGCCTTATCAAAAATTAACAGAACCAAGTTCAATAGCGAAATTTGCTTATCTATTACATCATGAAGGAGCGGGTGGTACTAGGTCATTCATACAAAATAGTTTTTCTCAACAAAGAGCGAAGAATTTGTTATTTGCACAATTTGGAAGTAAAGGTAAACAAAGAGCCTCAGATTATTTGAAAAGATATAATGATGATGCAAAAGCTGCCTATGGAGCATGGTTAAGAGCTTATATTGATGCACATATTAATATTTATGATTATGTACTGGATAAATCAAAAACTTCCGGGGTAAATTTATCTTTAGAAGAAACAATAAAAATTTTATTAGAACAAACTTCTTCACCAACACCAACACCAACACCAACACCAACACCAACACCAACACCAACACCAACACCAACACCAACACCAACACCAACACCAACACCAATCTTAAGTAAAGAAGTACAAGAAAATAAACCTGTAGGAGGAAGTGAAATATGGGTAGATCCTTTAGCAGTAAATAAGTTAAGAACTGCTGGTCTTGCAAATATCAAAAGTGCCACTTTTGGGAAGGTTAGAAATGGAGGTACAAGAAATCATCAGGGTATAGATCTAGCTGCTGACTCAGGTACAAATATTTTTGCAGTATGTAGTGGCATTATTGCTGTCGCAAAGGATAGTGGAGGGCCATATGGTAAAATTGTTGTATTAGAAGTAAACATTGATGACCTGCCTATACAACAAAAAAATTATGCATTAAAAAACATTATAAACAGTAATTTTATTTATTTTTTTTATGCACATCTATCTACAATAAATGTTGAAAAGGGAGATGCTGTGGATGTTACAACAGTTTTAGGTAAAACAGGTTCTAGTGGAAATGCGAGTGGAATGACTACTATTTCAAAGGGTGGACATTTACATTTTGAGACAAGAAGCTCGCCATTATTGGGTAAAGGCCTACAAGGAAGATTTGATCCTATCCCCTTTTTTTTAAATAAATTAATTTAGGCTTTTTAAAAAATATGAAAATAATTAAATTCCTAGTAATAATTAGTACTTTTTTTTCATTATCGTGTCATTCGAATAATATAGATTGGAATGATTATCAGCAAAGTGCTATACAAACCAATGAGCCAATTTTGTTTTTAGATCAATTTGGTAGTTTTTCTCAATTAAATGAAAACTTAAAGTTAGGTTTGGTTGATTATGGTAATAAAAATAAAAAATATTCTGGTGGAAATTATATTCTTAAAAGTTATGGTGTTGAGGTCTTTAATAATCAAATAGAATATACTTTGTTCCAAAGTACAGTGCCTTTAAAATCTAGTGTCGATTTAAAGATACTATATCAAGATGAAAAAATAGTAGCTTTTCGAACAAGAGAATTTAGTGAAATAGATTATGTGAAAAGAGCTTATAAAAAATTTAGTTCTAATATATTTATATATAATAAATTATCAAATTTAGTAGTCGAGGTTCCAGTAGTAGATTCTTCATCTAAGAGTTTAGAAAGTAATTATTTAAATATATTGGCTGGTGATAATTTTTCTTATTTTGTCAAAGAAAGAGAATATCTATATGAGGCGGATATTAGCGAAGGTAACGGTAAAATTAATAATTATAAATTAGTATTGAATTTAGAATTAAAATGTTTATTCTATACATTAGGTTGTGAAAATATAAATTCTAAGAAATTACTGAAAAAATAAGTTACTAGATTGCTACATCATTAATGTAGCAATCTTTTTTAACTTCACCCTTCCAAAACTTCTTCCAACAACTCTTCACTCGGTGCAAAGTAATATGCTCCATCTAGTGGAGTGACGAAGTGTAGCAAGCGGTCATGGATCCCATCGCCAGACGTACCAAACATACGCTCTAACATAGCATCAATAATAGTTAAATCTTTGGTATAGGCAATGAAGAATAGACCTTGGTCACCACGGCCATCACCATAAGGCAAGGAATGACGGAGAATCTCCATTTCTTCGCCTTCTTCATCTTCCACTACAGTACGTGCAACGTGAGCATTTGCCGGTTTAACCTCATCCTCCAGTTCAATCGATTCCAGTTTGGTACGACCCATCACTTGCTCTTGAGTATCGACTTTCAGCTTTTTCCACTTTTCCAGATCATGCGCATAACGCTGGGCAAAAATAAATGAACCATCCTGGAAAATGCCCGTATCTTCACCAAGTAATGCCACCTCAGCACGATCATCTGGGAATTGCGGATTTTCAGTGCCATCAATAAAGCCTGTCACATCACGGCCATCAAAATAGCGGAAGCAGACACGTTCATCCAGAACTTCAACCTGATCCTGAATTCCTTCAAAAAAAGCCTGACTCAGCGCAAAACAGATATCCGCCCGTGCACTGGCAATATGAATCAGAATATCTGCCGGAACAACCGGCATTGCAAATGAACCCTGAATCGGTTCAAGCTGTTTGAAACCCGCAGGGCTTTGTGAATAAAGTCTTGACCAAAGCTCAGGACCAAAAGCGACCGCTGTTTTAATTTGTGCTTGAGGATGTTGCGTAATCAGACGATCACGAGAAGTAAAAAGATGTTCTAATTTTTCTTTGAGTGCTTCAATATTTAAGTCTTTAAGACGCAATACAATAAAGCGAGCATGATCTGAGGGGAGGGGCAAGATTACCGATTGGGCTGTCATTCATGGCTCCTGTAATGATAAATCCTGTTTTTTAATGCACATATTGTGCCTGAAGCTCTGCAGAGTGAACAGTGCAGCGCCTTATATTTAAGCAATTTTTTAGCCTGAATCTATTGGATAAGTCCTATAATATTGTGCAAGTTTTCCAGAGTTGAATGTTCATGTCCTACCAAATGTGGTTTGCCTATATGCTGGCCTGTTGGGTGATTAGTGTTTCACCCGGTGCAGGGGCAATTGCCTCGATGTCGAGTGGGCTGAATTATGGTTTTCGACATGGCTACTGGAATGCACTGGGTCTGCAACTGGCATTACTGGTGCAGATTGCAGTGGTGGCAGCCGGAGTGGGGGTGCTGTTTGCGACCACGCCATGGGCATTTTTGGTGGTGAAATGGTTTGGTGTGGGCTATTTATTATATTTGGCTATTTTACAGTGGAAAGCGCCACTACAATCCATTGAAATTAAACATGAATTGGCACGTAAGTCTGCGGGGAAACTGGTTTTATATGGTTTCTTGGTGAATATGAGTAACCCCAAAGCCATTGTGTTTTTACTGGCTGTATTGCCACAATTTCTGGATTTATCCAAACCACAATGGATTCAGTATGTGATTATGGCGCTGACCATGATCACGATTGATCTGATTGTGATGGCGGGCTACACGGGGCTTGCTGCAAAAGTTTTACGATTGCTCAAGTCACCAAAACAACAGAAAATTCTAAATCGTACATTTGCCGTATTATTCGGTTGTGCTGCTAGTTTGTTGAGTTTGGTACATCAATAACAGTATGGAATACATTTTTAAGTCTATTAATTGATTTTTAAGCGTATTTCATCTAGTTTGATCGCATGAAAACAACAATAGGCAAAGCAGCATGTCAACGCCATTATGGATTTTGATCTATGTCTTACACTGCATTTTAACCAAGTGGATTATTTCGTGGGGCGGGGCAGCATATATTAGAGGCTGGAAAACATGGTTTGTGTTTAACATATCTCAATCTGAAGAATGGACGAAAGATCAGGTAATTATGATGGCGTGGTTCTTTTGGATTGCATTCACGATTTTATTTTTGATTGGGCTGTTTAATCCTGAATTTCGCTTTTATAAATTAAAGAATAGTCTGTGATAATTGCGCCAAGAATTCATCTTCAGTCATCACAACAATGCCATGTTGTTTAAAGAGTGCAGGGGTAACACCATCGCCCTGAATTTTATGTCCTGAAAATGATCCGTTATAAATCAAATCACTACCACAAGAGGGACTGTGGGCTTTAAGAATTGCATGTGTGGCGTGAAAGTCTTGCGCAACTTTTAAAGCGAGATATGCACCTTGTATAAAAGCTTGAGAAACATCATTGCCTAGAATATCTATAACTAAAGATTTTTGCGCAAGTACATCTAAGCCTGAACCATTTTGAATTTCGGCAGGTGGACGTGGAATCGGTAGTCCGCCTGAGATTTCAGGACACAGACTGATATATTGATTTGGAACTAAAGATTCGAGCACTTCTTTGACAAGGCAATCCTTGCCATCGTAACGAACTTTTTGACCGAGCAAACAGGCACTCACAAAGTAGCGTTTAGTCCCCATGTCCTAGCTCAGCTTTTTAAATTTCTGAAAGATAAACATCATTGCAAATAACACTGCCATGGTCAGCACAATGGTCAGCCCAGTTGAAGTATTAAGGCCTGCGCTCGACCAGAGGCCTACTGTCACACCAATCTGTGCAATCACGAATGCCCAGATCACCATTTGGCGTGGAGAGTTTGCCAGAAGGCGAGCAGTCAGGGCAGGAATAACCAACAATGCACCCATCAATAGGGAGCCGACTGCACGTAAAGCCAGTACGGTAAACAGTGCCAATAGCAACATAAAAATCAGGCGTTGCCATTTGGCATTTACCCCTTCACTGACCGCCATATCCGGATCAATCGCGATCTGAATCTGGGCTTGCCAGCTTTTATATAAAACACCTAAGGCCAGAATGATCACAATGGCGAACGTGGGCAAGTCCGTCCAGGAAATGGTCAGTAGATCACCAAATAAATAGCTGAGCAGTTCAGGTCTTAAACTTGGTAAATGTTGAATAAACAATAAACCCGAGCAAAGTAAGGTCGCTGAACACAGCGCAAGCAGGGCATCATTGGGGAGGCGTGGATCATGTAGCACCCACAGAATGGCAACCAGCAATAATGCCAAGAAGGTCACGCCCATCCATAGCGGTAGACTTAAGGCGCCTGCAATCGCAACACCCAGTAAAGTACCATGTGCCATAGTATCAGCAAAAAATGACATACGACGCCACAGCATCAAGCAGCCTAGCGGCGCCGTCAGAAACACCAGTAGCGTGCCCATAATCCATGCAGGTAAAAGGAGTTGTAACCAATCCATCATGGTTTAAGCTTCCGGCTCGGGGTGAATATGAGGGCGCGTATCATGCTGACACGGCGTAGCAGAATCGCCATGCGCACAATGATCATGATGATGCTGATAGAACACCCGGTTGGTGCCAAAGATTGCCTGATATTCCGGATGCTGCTGTACGCTTTCTGGCAGGCCACTGCAACAGATATGCTTGTTCAAGCACACCACCCGAGTCGTACCTTGCATCACCCATTGCAGGTCATGTGACACCATTAATACGGCACAGCCATATTTTTCCGGCAAGTTACGCACATATTCATACAGTTCAGCTTCGGATTGAATGTCCAGACCTTGCATCGGTTCATCCAGCACCAGAATATCCGGCTGGCGTAATAAGGCCCGTGCCAAGAGCACCCGCTGACGCTCACCGCCTGAGAGTTGCTGAACTTTGGAATCTTGCAGTTTACTAATGCCAGTATCGCGAATAATTTCAGTTTTGATTTTGGATGGACATTTTTCCAGCGCCAGTAAATCTTTGACCCGCAGCGGCAAGCTATGCGATGGATTGAATTTTTGCGGCACATAAGAGAATTTCAGTTTACGTGCAGTTTTGATCTCACCGGATTGCGGTTTCAAGATGCCGAGCATGACTTTAATTAAAGTCGACTTGCCTGCACCATTCGGGCCAATCAGCGTGACAATCTCTTTTTCTTGCAATGAAAAATCAATGGCTTTTAAAATATCACGCTCATCAATCTTGACCCAGATCTGGGAGAGCTGAATCAGGGGGGAGGCACTTAAGCTTTGTTGCGACACTGCTGACAGATTCCTGAAATTTCAATAATGCTGTGATGTGCGCTAAAGTCATCCGAGCTTGCAAGTGCATCAAGTTGGTCAAGCAGACCTTGCGCTGATGCTTCTGTCACCGCTTTACATTCGGTACAGATTAAAAAAGCCGCCTGATGCCCTTCACGTGGATGGCAACAAGGAATATAGGCATTGATCGAGGTCAGGCGGTGAATCAGCCCTTTACCCAATAAAAAATCCAGAGTTCGGTATACCGTAGGTGGCGCCGCAGGACGATCACTGGCATTTTTCATTTGTGCCAGTAAATCATAAGCCCCCATCGGGCCAGTCGCATTTAAAATGAGTTCCAGCACTTCTTTACGCAAAGGGGTAAGGCGTGCGCCTGTTGCTGCACAAAGACTTTCCGCTTCAGCAAGACGTTGTGCGACATTGGGATGGTCGTGCACGCCGTGCAATGCGTTGTGGTGTTCGTGCGAACAAGAACCCATAGTTCACCTCAAGTGCGAAACTGAAAATTAATAGATTTCAAATCTTAACATGAAGCGTTCAGAGTTTCGATTGGGCATAGGTATTTTTGTATTTTTGTTATATTATAACACTTACTAATTTTCTCGTTTTTAAGTGATTTCTACTCATGTTCCGTCTCCTTGCAATGGGTCTTTTGGCTTTGTTCAGCACACTCAGTTGGTCACAAAGTCTGGTGGTCTCGACTCAGCCGATCTATCTGATTGCCAAGAAAATTACCCAGGGCGTGGAACAGCCGACTTTATTACTGGCCAATCAGAGCGGACATGATGTCAGTCTGACCCCGGCACATCGTAAAATCATTCAGGATGCCGGTCTGGTGATCTGGTTGGGTCAGGCGCATGAAGCACCGCTGGCCAAAGTGCTGAATGACAGTCATAAAGGTATCGCTATTTTGGAATCCGGTATTTTGACCACATTGCCGATGCGTAACCCGCGTGGTGAGGCCTTAAAAAATACGGTAGATACGCATGTCTGGCTCGATCCAAACAATGCCGTAAGGATTGGCTTCTTTATTGCGGCGCTGCGTTCGCAACAATTGCCGGAGAACCGTGAACTGTACTGGAAAAATGCACGCGACTTTGCGCAAAGCATGTTTGCGACGGCCCAGCGTTATAGCTCCAGCACTAAAGCCAAAGCTTACTGGTCGTATCATGATGCCTATCAATATCTGGAACGTCCCTTGAATCTGAAGTTCATGGGCGCACTGACCGATGATCCACATGTCTCGCCAACTGTGGCACAAATCAAGTTCTTACAGGATCATCGCCCACAGCCTAAAATGTGCCTTCTGGCCGAAGGTCATGCCAGTGAAAATCAGTACCGAAAACTGAAACCGGTGGTGTTTCAGCATGTCGATGAAAGCATGAGCGGGGCAGGGGACTTTGTGCAAGCCTGGCAGCAATTAGCAGCAGAAACCCAGAAGTGCGTATTAAATGCACGCTAATGATTTAAAAAATAGACAGATTTTGATTAGTTTAACTGCATTGCCCCGATTTAAAAAAACACGACTAAGGTCGGGAAAAGATTGCATGTTCAGGGGTGTAACTCTATAATGCCTGCGATTAAAAATAATCACCTGTTAAACTTGTCAAGCATGATTGCTGTGAGTGAATAAATAATGAGCCGAACTAGTCGCTTGATTGACCGACGATTAGCGAAAGCTTTGGTCCTCCTGCAAGCCTGTATGATCCCTGTTTCAGCCTTGATCGGCTGGGTCGTGAAAGACTCAACCGCAGCCCTGAGTGCAGCATTAGGTGCGCTCGTTTGTTGGCTTGCGACTTGTTATTTTTCGTGGCAATCGTTTCGAGCAGCAGGAGCCCGCGCGTCTAAACAAGTTCTTTCGAACATGTATAAAGGCTTAATGGGAAAGTTTGCAATTGTGATTGTTGGTTTCATTTTAATTTTAAGCAATGTCGAACCGTTGTCAGCGGTGGCGTTGTTTTGTGGTTTTATACTTGTTCAAGCCATGTCGTGGGTCGCTCCGTTTTGGGCGTCACGTCTACAAAAATGAGTATAGACACAACAAGAAATTGAAAAGTTTTTCAGGAGCAGGCGAGATATCAAGCAGCACGCGATATTCGTTTGTTCTATTAGTTTTTTGACATTGACCAGGTGTGATTTATGGCTGCTGAAGAACATGCCCTTACTTCGACCGAGTATATCAAGCATCACTTGACCAACATGACCTATGGCAAAATGCCAGATGGTACATGGAAATTGGCCGAGAGCGGTGCTGAAGCTCAACAGATGGGGTTCACTGCTATTCACTTGGATTCAATGGGTTGGTCTATCGGACTGGGTCTGATTTTCTGTTTGTTGTTCTGGTTGGTTGCGAAAGCGGCTAATGCTGGTGTTCCTACCAAGTTCCAGTCTGCAATTGAAATGATTATCGAGTTTGTAGATTCAAGTGTACGTGATACCTTCCACGGGAAGTCTCGATTAATTGCACCCTTAGCTTTAACCATTTTCGTGTGGATTTTCCTCATGAACTTGATGGATTTGATCCCTGTTGACTTTATTCCTTATGTAGCTCAACACGCGATTGCTTCTATGCTGGGTGTAGACCCTCATCAGGTTTACTTTAAAATTGTTCCGACTACAGATCCAAACGTTACCCTCGGTATGTCTATTTCTGTATTCTTCTTGATCATTTTCTATAGTATTCGTGAGAAAGGTGTTGGCGGCTTCGTTGGTGAGTTAGCACTTAACCCATTTAACCCAAGTAACCCAGTTGCTAAAGTGCTTTTGATTCCATTCAACTTATTGTTGGAATTGACCACTTTCTTGGCGCGACCAGTTTCATTGGCTCTACGACTGTTCGGTAACATGTATGCGGGTGAGTTAATCTTCATTCTTATCGCGTTATTACCGTTCTGGATCCAGTGGGCGTTGTCTGTGCCTTGGGCGATTTTCCACATTTTGATTATTACGCTACAAGCATTCATTTTCATGATGTTGACTATCGTGTACATGAGTATGGCAAGCGAAAAGCATTAATGGTATTGCCTAACTGTCAACGGATGGTTGGGCACACAATTTTTTAACTTAATTTGGTATAAAACCTAACCTCTGAGGAATTATCATGGAACTCACTTTAGGTCTAGTTGCAATTGCATCTGCTATCTTGATCGCTTTCGGTGCTTTAGGTACTGCGATTGGTTTTGGTCTTCTAGGCGGCCGTTTCCTTGAAGCTGTTGCTCGTCAACCAGAATTGGCTCCGCAACTTCAAACTCGTATGTTCTTAATCGCAGGTCTTCTTGATGCTGTGCCTATGATCGGTGTTGGTATTGGCTTGTTCTTCATCTTCGCTAATCCATTTGTAGGTTAATCAGCTTAATTCCGAAATTCACTATTTGAGGAATTTGCAATGAATATCAACCTCACATTGTTTGGCCAAGCGATTGCGTTTGCGATTTTTGTCGCGTTCTGCATGAAGTTTGTATGGCCACCACTAATCAATGCGATTAGTGAACGTCAGCGTCGTATCGCTGATGGCTTAAATGCTGCTGAAAAAGCGAAAGCTGACCTTGCAGATGCGCAAGCACAAGTGAAAGCTGAACTGGACACGGCAAAAGCACAAGCGGCTCAATTGATCGAACAAGCGAACCGTCGTGCAGCACAGTTGGTAGAAGAAGCGCGTACTCAAGCATCTGCTGAAGGTGAGCGTATTCGTCAACAAGCGAAAGAAGCTGTTGATACCGAAATCAATTCTGCTCGCGAAGAATTGCGTCAACAAGTGGCTGCTCTTGCAGTGACTGGTGCTGAGAAAATTCTTAGCCAGCAAGTTGATGCAGAAGCTCACAATGCCATGCTGACTCAGCTGGCTGCTAAACTTTAAGAGAGGCAGATTATGGCTGAACTCTTGACGTTAGCACGCCCTTATGCAAAAGCAGCATTTGCTTACGCTTCTGAGCAGGGTGCAACTGACTCTTGGTCAACTGCACTTGAATTGCTCAGTGCTGCGGTGCAAGACGAAGCATTTTCAGCTTATCTAAATCGCCCGGAGCTTACACCTGCTGAGCAGGTGTCTCTTTTTGCCAAAGTTTTAGGTGAAGACCAAACTGCAGCAGTGTCTAACTTCCTGACATTGCTTGCTGAAAACAACCGTTTGACGCTTCTTCCTGAAATTGCTGCAGAATATGAACAGCTCAAATCACAGAATAACAATACTGTGGATGTTGTGATTGAATCAGCATTCCCATTAACTTCTGTTCAGGAACAATTACTGACGCATGCATTAGAGAAGAAATTCGAAGCTGCAGTAAGTGTTTCTGTAGAAGTGAAACCAGAGCTTATTGCTGGTGTAGTTATTCGTGCAGGCGACCAAGTGATAGATGATTCTGCGCTTAACAAGCTTGAGAAAATGCGTACTCGTCTTCTTGCTTAAGAAATAAGAAGACTGAACTTTAAAAAGATTGAGGTATAGCGCAATGCAACAACTGAATCCATCCGAGATCAGTGCGCTCATTAAACAGCGTATCGGCGATCTGGACACCAGCGCAACCGCTAAGAACGAAGGGACCATTGTTATGGTTTCCGACGGTATTGTGCGTATTCACGGCCTTGCTGATGCAATGTACGGTGAAATGATCGAATTCGACGGCGGCCTTTATGGTATGGCACTGAACCTAGAACAGGATTCAGTGGGCGTCGTTGTTTTAGGTAACTACTTAAGCCTTCAAGAAGGTCAAAAAGCGCGTTGCACAGGTCGTGTATTAGAAGTTCCGGTTGGTCCAGAACTTTTAGGCCGTGTAGTCGATGCTTTGGGTAACCCGATTGATGGTAAAGGCCCGATCGATGCTAAATTAACTGATGCTGTTGAAAAAGTAGCACCAGGCGTAATTTGGCGTCAGTCAGTGGATCAACCTGTACAAACTGGTTATAAATCAGTAGATACAATGATCCCTGTAGGCCGTGGTCAGCGTGAGTTGATCATTGGTGACCGTCAAACTGGTAAAACAGCAATGGCGATCGACGCGATCATCGCTCAGAAAAACTCTGGCATTAAATGTGTATACGTAGCCATCGGTCAAAAACAATCGACTATCGCTAACGTAGTACGCAAGCTAGAAGAAACTGGCGCTATGGCGTATACCACTGTTGTCGCAGCAGGTGCATCTGATCCAGCAGCAATGCTGTATTTGGCTCCGTACTCTGGCTGTACAATGGGTGAATACTACCGTGACCGTGGTGAAGACGCGTTAATCATTTATGATGACTTGTCTAAACAAGCTGTTGCGTATCGTCAAATTTCATTGCTTTTACGCCGTCCACCAGGTCGTGAAGCGTATCCAGGTGACGTGTTCTATCTACATTCACGTCTACTTGAACGTGCTTCTCGTGTATCTGCTGACTACGTTGAGAAATTCACTAACGGTGAAGTTAAAGGCCAAACTGGTTCATTAACTGCATTGCCGATTATTGAAACTCAAGCGGGTGACGTATCTGCATTCGTACCAACCAACGTAATTTCGATTACTGATGGTCAGATCTTCCTTGAAACATCATTATTCAACGCAGGTATTCGTCCTGCTGTGAACGCGGGTATCTCTGTATCTCGTGTTGGTGGTTCAGCGCAAACCAAGATCATCAAGAAATTGTCTGGTGGTATCCGTACTGCTTTGGCGCAATACCGTGAATTGGCAGCATTTGCTCAGTTCGCTTCTGATCTTGACGAAGCAACTCGTAAGCAACTTGAACATGGTCAACGTGTAACTGAGTTAATGAAGCAAAAACAATATGCTCCATACTCAATTGCTGACCAGGCTGTTTCAATTTATGCATCTAACGAAGGCTACATGGCTGACGTAGACGTTAAGAAAATCGTAGACTTTGATGCTGCGTTGATTTCTTACTTCCGTTCAGAACATGCTGCGTTAATGCAACAAATCGATGCCTCTGGTGATTACAACAAAGACATCGAAGCTGCAATCAAAGCAGGTATTGAAAGCTTTAAAGCGACTCAAACTTACTAAGTTCAACCTTAGTTGAATTTAGTGTTGGTTTGGTTCACGGAATCAACCTTCGAGGGCTCGCAAGGGCTTTCGAATACTAGGTTAAGCGTATGGCAAATTTAAAAGAAATTCGCGCCAAAGTAGCTAGTATCAAGAGCACGCAGAAGATTACTCGAGCGATGCAAATGGTAGCAGCTTCTAAGATGCGTCGTGCGCAAGAGCGCATGGCTCAAGGCCGTCCGTATGCCGAAAATATGCACCGTGTAATTGCTCATTTGGTCCAAGCGAATCCTGAATACAAACACCGTTATATGGTTGAACGCCCAGTTAAGCGCGTTGGCTATATTATTGTGTCATCAGATCGTGGCCTTGCTGGTGGTTTGAACATTAACCTGTTCAAAAAAGTGGTTAAACACGTTCAACAGCAACAAGAGCAGTCAATTGAAGTTCAATTTGCTTTAATTGGTCAAAAAGCGGTTTCGTTTTTTAAAAACTACGGCGGTAAAGTGCTTGGGGCGACGACGCAAGTCGGTGATACTCCAAGTCTTGAGCAGTTATCTGGTTCTGTACAGGTGATGTTGGATGCTTATGATAAAGGCGAGTTAGATCGTATTTATCTAGTGTCAAACGGCTTTGTCAATGCCATGACTCAAAATCAAAAGATCGAACAACTTGTTCCTTTGGCTGCTGCTGAAGAAGACAAGACTCTTAACCGTCAATACGGTTGGGATTATATCTACGAGCCTGAAGCTGAAGAGCTTTTAAATGGCTTGTTGGTTCGCTATATCGAGTCTGTGGTGTATCAAGGTGTGATTGAAAACATCGCATGTGAGCAGTCTGCACGTATGGTCGCTATGAAAGCAGCGACAGACAACGCAGGCGAGATCATTAAGAGCCTGCAACTTATTTATAACAAGCTGCGTCAAGCCGCGATTACTCAGGAAATTTCTGAGATCGTTGGTGGTGCCGCTGCCGTTTAACATTATTTTGAATTGAGGAGACAGCAATGAATAGCGGTCGTATCATTCAGATCATCGGCGCGGTTATCGACGTCGAGTTTGAACGCAACAGCGTTCCTAAGATCTATGACGCTCTCCAGGTAGATGGTACTGAAACTACTTTAGAAGTTCAGCAACAGCTTGGTGATGGCGTAGTTCGTACTATTGCAATGGGTTCTACTGAAGGCCTTAAGCGTGGTTTGAACGTAGTTAACACTGGTGCGCCGATTTCTGTACCTGTAGGTACAGCGACTCTAGGCCGTATCATGGACGTTCTTGGTCGCCCGATCGACGAAGCTGGTCCTGTTGCGACTGAAGCGCGTTTACCAATTCACCGCTCTGCACCTTCTTATGCAGAACAAGCAGCTTCTACTGACCTTTTAGAAACTGGTATTAAAGTCATCGACTTGCTATGCCCGTTCGCTAAAGGTGGTAAAGTTGGTCTGTTCGGTGGTGCCGGTGTTGGTAAAACTGTAAACATGATGGAATTGATCAACAACATCGCGAAAGCTCACTCAGGTTTATCTGTGTTTGCTGGTGTTGGTGAGCGTACTCGTGAAGGTAATGACTTCTATCACGAAATGAAAGATTCTAACGTTCTAGACAAAGTAGCAATGGTCTACGGTCAGATGAACGAGCCACCAGGTAACCGTTTACGCGTAGCGTTGACTGGTCTTACTATGGCTGAATATTTCCGTGACGAGAAAGACGAAAACGGTAAAGGCCGTGACGTACTATTGTTCGTAGATAACATTTATCGTTATACACTAGCGGGTACTGAAGTATCAGCACTTCTAGGTCGTATGCCATCTGCAGTAGGTTACCAGCCTACACTTGCAGAAGAGATGGGTGTTCTTCAAGAACGTATTACATCGACTAAGTCTGGTTCTATTACGTCAATCCAAGCGGTATACGTACCTGCCGATGACTTGACAGATCCATCGCCTGCTACAACGTTTGCTCACTTAGACGCAACTGTTGTATTGAGCCGTGACATCGCATCTTCTGGTATTTACCCAGCGATCGATCCACTAGACTCAACTTCACGCCAATTAGATCCGTTAGTTGTTGGTCAAGAGCATTATGAAATTGCACGTTCTGTACAGAACGTATTGCAACGTTATAAAGAGCTTAAAGACATCATCGCGATTCTTGGTATGGACGAGCTTGCTGAAGAAGATAAACTGGTTGTTTACCGTGCGCGTAAAATCCAGCGTTTCTTCTCTCAACCGTTCCACGTAGCTGAAGTATTTACTGGTGCTCCTGGTAAATTAGTATCTCTTAAAGAAACGATTCGTGGCTTTAAAGGTCTTCTAGCTGGTGAATACGATCACATCCCAGAACAAGCGTTCTACATGGTTGGTGGTATTGACGAAGTGATTGCTAAAGCTGAGAAACTTTAATTAGTTCCCTAATTTAGGAGATTCTCATGGCGACTATGCAATGTGACGTTGTAAGTGTTCAAGAGTCTTTGTACTCAGGCACTGTAACTATGCTAATTGCTAAAGGTGCTGGCGGTGAGTTAGGTATTATGCCTGGTCACGCTCCGCTGGTAACTTTGCTCCAACCTGGCGCGATCCGCGTTATTTTGGAAAACGGTACAGAAGAGTTGATCTATGTATCTGGTGGTGTTCTAGAAGTTCAACCGCATGTTGTTACGGTTCTTGCAGATACTGCAATCCGTGCCGACAACTTGGATGAAGCGGCAATTATTGAAGCGCGTAAACACGCTGAACAATTGCTAGCGAATCAAAAGGGCGATTTGGACGCTGCTGCTGCTTTGGCTGCTCTTGCAGAAACTGCTGCTCAGCTGGAAACGATCCGCAAAATCAAAAACCGCGCTCAGTAAGAGACGGTTTGAGATTGAAAAAACCACCCGAAAGGGTGGTTTTTTTATGCGTAAAAATTAATATCCTTTATTAGGAAATAATTTATATTTTTGTTATATTTCGGTTTCTTAAAAATAAATAAGGGGATTCCGGGGTGTCAAATAAAGTAATTTTACCGTTTTTATTGTCAATAGGCTTTGTTGGTTGTGCATCGGTTCCGAAAGCAAATCTACAAGCAGTAGAACAACAAAAAACTGTACAAGCACCACAAGTAGGTCAAGCAGGAATCTATGTGTACCGCTCGAAGAATGTTGTAGGTGCAGCACTTAAAAAAGATATTTGGATTAATGGTGAATGCTTAGGTGAAACTGCTCGTGGTGTATATTTTTATAAAGAGGTAGAAGGAGGTAAAACGCACACTGTTTCCACTGAGTCAGAGTTTTCGCCTAATCATCTGAATCTATCTACAGAGAGCGGGAAAAATTATTATATTCAGCAGTATATTAAACCAGGTGTATTCGTTGGTGGTGCAAACGTAAAAGCGGTTGATGAAGCTGAAGGTAAGCAAGCGATTGAAAAATATAGTTTAGCAATAGGTGGAAACTGCTCTAAGCCTTCGATTCAACTTTCAAAATCATAAGTTTTAAAAAATGAATTTGCGATTATATAAACAATAAATCGCAAATTCCCCATTTCTTAATATTTATACTTAAAAATCTTATTAAAATCTGCATCTAAGCTTGCCACTTTAAGTATCTTATATATCGCTTAAATACATACCTTAGGAAGGTTATCCTTTTATTTATAGTATCAGATCATACCTTATTGTTGTACCGCTCGATATAACTTTTACCCTTTCTCAGTAATATTTTGAACCAATCTGTAAGCAAACATACACCATAAAAAAATCAATGATAAGTTAAATAATTCGAACAGATACTCGTTTGTTATAACTTGATGCGATTGGGTTTTGAACAAGCGAAACTTATAATTGAAAAAGGGAAAATCATGGCTTATCAATCTATTAATCCATTTACCAATCAAAAATTGAAAGACTACCCCTCCCATAGCGATCAAGATATTCAAAATGCCCTCGATACCGCAGAAAAAATCCTGAAATCGGAATGGGCTCAAAAGGCCGATACCCGTATTGAAGTACTGCGCAAATTGGCCAGCAATATGCGAGAGCAAAAATCTGAACTCGCTAAACTCATGACGCTGGATATGGGAAAACTGATCAAGCAGAGTGAAGGTGAAATCGAAACCTGCGCCAAAATTGCAGAATATTATGCTGATCATGCCAAAGAATTTTTAGCGCCCGTATCCTATGAAACGGAACTGGGTGAGGCCTGGGTTGAGCATCATCCACTGGGTATTATCATGGCGGTAGAACCGTGGAATTTCCCGTTTTATCAACTGATGCGGGTCTTTGCGCCGAACTGTGCGATTGGTAATCCGGTTCTGGCAAAACATGCCGGCATTGTGCCGCAATGTGCCGAAGCCTTTGAGCAACTGGTGTTGGATGCAGGCGCACCCAAAGGTGTCTGGACCAATCTGTTTATCAGCAGTGATCAGGTCGCTGAAGTAATTGCAGACAAGCGTGTGCGTGGTGTAGCACTCACAGGTTCAGAAGGTGCGGGCAGTGCAGTCGCTGAACAGGCCGGAAAACATCTTAAAAAATCAACGCTGGAACTGGGTGGTAATGATGTATTCATCGTACTGGATGATGCAGATCTGGAACGCGCGCTCAAGTTAGGTTGTCAGGCGCGGGTCAATAATGCCGGGCAGGTGTGTACGGCGGCGAAACGATTTATCTTGCATGAAAAAATTACCGAACAATTCAAAGCTGGCATGCTGAACGCTTTTGAACAGTTAAAACTGGGTGATCCGCTTGATCCTGAAACCACGTTAGGGCCGCTGTCTTCAAAAGATGCGCTGGAAAAACTCTCCAAACAGGTCGAAAAGGCTGTAGCGCAAGGTGCGACCGTAGTCACTGGCGGTAAGGCTGTAGAACATCAAGGCAATTTCTATGCGCCAACCATTCTGGAAAATATTACGCGTGAAAATGAAGCCTGGTATGAAGAATTCTTTGGCCCGGTGGCGCAAATCTATGTAGCGAAGGATGATGATGAAATTGTCGAAATTGCCAATGATTCCAATTATGGTCTGGGGGGTGTTATACATTCACAGGATATCGAACGCGCTAAAAAACTGGCGTCACGGGTGGAAACTGGCATGATTTGGATTAACTGGTTTACTGACACCACGCCTGAGTTACCATTTGGTGGAATTAAAAATTCCGGTTATGGACATGAACTGTCGATTGATGGTTTTAGGGAATTTGTGCAGAAAAAACTGGTCGTCGTTAAAAGCCCGAAAAAATAATACGATTTGATGTCAAAGAAGCCACTATTCAGTGGCTTCTTTGTCTGGATATTCTTCACGTTTGCCGCCTTCATAACTGGCAAAACGTGGATGTTTTGGTGGAAATGATGGTTCAGCACTTGGCCAAGGCCAGCCACCAAACTGGGTTTCGCGATAACGGCGAAAAGCAATCTCCAGTTCTTGCGCACTATTCAGCACAAAAGGCCCATGCATAGCCACCGGTGCACCGATCGGTTCACCCTCCAGCCATAAAATATGTGATTCCAACAGTCCACCTTTGAGATGAATATCTGTATCCGGTTTGAGTTCCAGTAGATGCTTTGGTTCTATTTTCAAATCTTCAAGCTCTAGGCTTCTGCCTTGATAAAAATAACAAAAACGCGTCGCAGTAGCAGTGCTGGCAGGAATGATTAATTCTGCTTCCGGTTTTAAAGTAATTAAATAAATATTGAGTTGATTCTCTGGAATGGCTGCCCATGAATGTGGCGGACGATCCGGTGCCTGAGTCTGTTTAAACTGTCCTGAAATGACCCGGATCTCCGCTTTACGTCCGGCCGCATCGGCTGAAAACACATGTGGGATCTGTTCACGCCACAACATTTTATAATCGGCCGGCTGCTTTTTCTGTTCTGGTGAGGAGTTCAGCCAGATTTGAAACAGCTCCAGAGGATTGTCCTGATCCTGATGGACTAAGGGAAACATCTCGCAATGCTGTACCCCATTGCCGGTAGTCAGCCATTGTACATCACCCGCGCCATAACGTCCCGAGTTTCCCAGCGAGTCAAAATGATCGATATAACCGCGCTCAACAATGGTAATGGTTTCAAAGCCAGTATGCGGATGCTCCGGAAAGCCGGGAATACTCTCGCCATAATACATGTCATATTCATGCTGATACGGCGGTGTAACTGGCCCTAAATCGGTATTGCCTTGTGGATAATGATCCTGATGGTGAACAGTAAAAATAAAGGGATCTTTCAGGTCAAGTCGGGATTCGACCGGAACAACAGAATACAGCACTGAATTCAACATGATTGAACTCCTGATTATTTTATTAGATATAAGCTTTTAATTTAAATTAGTTTTTATAATAAATCACAGTGTAAAGCAGATAAGGCGATTGAGGAAGATGCTTTCCAATCTATCGCCTTAGATGAAGGTTTAGGTATTCTCCTGTTCAGTCGTACTGTCTGATTTTTGCTCTGGATTCTGGATCAGCAGCCCCGCCAGTTTGATCATTTCAGCTTGCACATTGACCATCTGCGATTCAATTTTTTTCAGGTCGATCTGGCTTAAATCCATGTCACCATTCAACAGCGGTGAGGCCAAGACTTGCTGATTGGCACTCATGATATTGCTGCGGATCTGGTCAATTTCCTGACTTTTTAAGTTCAGGTTGCCGAGTACCTGATTAAAGCTGTTGAGTTGCTGTTGTAACTGGGTTGCGGTGGACTGCAGTTGCTGAGTATCCTTGGCTTCTACTGCACTTTGTAGCTCAGTCTGAGTCTGCTTCAACTGTTCCACATAACTGCCTGCTTTCAGCTGTAAGTCAGCCACATCACGAACCATATAAAACATATTGCCCGATCTAAGCTCAGTTGGTGCGGTAGCGCCAGTTTGCGGCTGGCTGGCAGTGTCAAGATCGGAACTACGAGTTTCCGCTTGCTCAGTGGGTGCTTCAACTGCCTGTTCACATCCCATCAGTAAAATCCCTGAGCTAAATAATGCAAAAGGAAGAACGGCATTGGCAAGAATCTTGGACATGGAATCAGGGTCTCGGTGCAGGTGGAAATATTTCATGATTTAATATAGGGACAAACTATGGAGATAAAAAAGATTGTTGCAAAGTTATAACAAATTTACTGAAGCGCAGACCGTCTTCGATTAAAAATGCTTAAAAAATAAAGATAAAACTCACGTTTTCAACTCAATAAATTGTTTGGGCTGTAATGATGTTAAGAAACGGAGAGTTCTGGATATGCATGCTTACATTCTCCCTATTCACTTGATCCAGTACGGGTTTCTCATACGCGTAGAATGCATTTGATATAGAAAATACGCTTGCTTTTACTCAATGGTTTATTGCTTCAAGTGTATTGTTAATCTAACCGAGGATCATTGCAGATTAGGCCTGTTAGATTGATGAACAGGCGACGAACTATAGCCAAAAATAAAAGTTGAGGGCGAATTATAGATAGGATTTATATGAATTATTATGTATTTAGCTCGCTGTGTTTAAATTACAAAGTAAGTATCTATTGGGTAAATACATACTTACTTTGCGATGAGCAATTATTTGGCCAGTTCGGCATTTACCGCATCCACAATTCGCGGATCATCTGCAGTAATGTCAGGCGCAAAACGTGCAACCACTTCGCCATTCTTATTGATCAGAAATTTCTCAAAGTTCCATAACACTTCAGGCGGTTGGTTTGGAGTCAGGCCATAATCGACCAGATCTTTCCACCACGGGCCTTCACCGATCCGCTCTGGTACAGCTTGAGTCAGCGTGGTATAGAGCGGATGCTTGTCTTCGCCCGCCACAGAAATTTTAGCAAAGAGCGGGAAGTCGACCTGATAATTGACAGAGCAGAATTCCTGAATCTCTGCTTCGCTACCCGGTTCCTGCTCCAGAAAGTTATTGGCAGGGAAGCCCAGAATTTCCAGACCTTGCATTTTTTTGTCTTTATACAGCTTTTGCAAACCTTCATATTGCGGAGTCAGACCACATTTCGATGCCACGTTCACCACAAGCAATACCTTGCCCTGATACTGGTTTAAGGTGGTTTCCGGGCCTTGAATGGTTTTGACTGGAATGTCATATACAGAGCGAGTCATTAGATTTCCTGTTTATTCAGACTGAATCGATCTTTGTTTTAACGGGTATTTAGATTCAATACAAGTAACAGCAGCTGAAGCAGGAGACTTCAATCGGTAAATTGCCTGAATATCATGTGAAAAATCTATTATGCTAGGGTGCGCAAATAGCAATCGCTAAATAACAAGACAAGCAACACATGGATGAGGGTATGACACAGCAGCACAAAGCAGTCTGGTGGGCGATGGTATTGCCATTGGCTGCAGTTTTTATTTGGTCCTTAAACATGACGGTGACACGTTATGTGGCGGATTATATTTCTCCCATCAGTATCAGTTTTTACCGCTGGGTACTGGCACTGCTAATTTTAAGCCCATTTCTGTTGCCCAAGGTCAAAGCAGCCTGGCCAGAGATTCGCCCACATCTTGGACACTTTGCAGTTTTGAGTGCCTTGGGGATGGTGCTGTATCAAGGATTGGCCTATAGCTCTGCACACTTTACCACTGCGACCAATATGGGGCTGATCAATGCCTTTATTCCTATTTTTACCATTATTGTGGGTATTTTCGTCTTAAAAATTCGCCCGACACAGGCTGCGGTACTGGGGAGTCTGCTGTCTTTTATTGGGCTGATGTATGTCATGGCCCAAGGGCAGGGGTTGCATTTCTTGACGGTGGGCGACAGTTATATCGGTGATTTGCTGATGCTGATCGCAGTATTTTTCTATGCCTGCTATGGTGTCTTGCTGAAAAAATGGCAGATTCAGATTCCACTGTTGCTGAGTCTGTATATCCAGATTTTTATGGCCTGTCTCTATCATATTCCATTGGTACTTTACTTCGGTCTGGACAGTATCAATAGCCATAATGCAGCCAGTATTGTTTATGCCGGAATTTTTCCTTCTATTTTAGCCCCGTTTTTTTGGATGATGGCGGTACAGCAACTCGGTCCAAATCGTAGCAGTATTTTTATGAATCTGATGCCGGTTTTTACCGCGATAGTCGCCTATCTCTGGTTAGGTGAAGCCTGGACCATGTATCACAGTATTGGAGGTGGTATCATTTTACTGGGAATTATATGGGCACAATATCCGGGAAGAGCAAAGTGATAAGCTAAGGAACAGTTTATCAAGATATTAATTGTTTGAATATTAAGCAAACAATCAAGGTTTTTTAATTGAAATAGCCTGTTAAATCCTAATTTTTAAATGTGAAAATAAATATAAAAATCTTAATTTATTTTAAAACTGGAATAGAAAGAGCAAGATAGTTTGAATTTTGGTTAAAAGTTGCCTAGTATTAATAGAAAATATGTATTAATTGAGTTTTTTATTGTACTTGTCGTTGCACTAATTTTCTCTCATAATGCATCCATCGAGAATGATTAAACATATTTTTCCTTGTTTTATCAAACTCCCAGAGATTTCTGAACCCTCTGGATGTGATTTATGCACATCCTTTTTTATGCTCAACCATCCCTATATGGTTGAGCTTTTTTTTGTCTTAAAACTTTAGTCGAGCTTGAATATCTGAGTCGACTGAGAACCAACTTAGTCGCGAATAATCGCCCCACTGACGGCGTCAATAATCCGGCTCGGTTGCTGGCTTAACCCTAAGTCACCATTCAGATAATTCAGATTCTGATCAAAGTAGCGAATCGCATCTTGCAGTGAACGTGCCGGTTCCAATCCTGCAGGATTGGCGCTGGTAGACACAATAAAACCGCCAAAGGCCTGACACAGTGCCATACAGAGTGGATGGTTGGTAACGCGAACCGCCACTTTGAGATGATCGCCCTTAATCCAGGCCGGAATCTCCTGATGCGCGGGAAGCAGCCAGGTGGTGGCGCGTTCAGCGGGTCTGTCATTGCTCCAGGATTCAATCACTTGTTCACGCATTTCTGTAGTTAAATCTTGCAGCAGATGTTCCACCTGTGAAATATGCGCTGCCAATAGAATCACCCCTTTTTCAATCGGGCGCTGTTTCAATTTTAAAATCTGATGAAATGCCTGTTCATTATAAGGGTCGCAACCCAAGCCCCAAACAGCCTCTGTAGGATATGCCAAGACTTGTCCGTCTTTAAGACATGCTGCTGCTTCAGCAACAGAGGTAGTAATCATGTGAATACCTTATACAAAACAACAAAGCCCTATTGTGAACTTTATTTCAGTGGACGACAACGCTGATACATGCCCGCTTGTTGAGTACTCAAGCCGAGCAGCTCAAGTTCCATCAATTGACTGGTCAAGGAAGATACTTCCTGTTGTAAATGAAAACTGAGCTGATCCAGACTCTGTCCGACCCAATCGAGTTGATTATAAAGATGAATTAAATGGGGCGGGATAGTGCGCTCTTGCTCAGGATAAGTATCTTTTTTGAAGTGATTTGCATTCGCTTGCCACTGTGTTGCTAGGGCTAAATCCTCAATCACTTGCTGTGGATGGTCAATTAAAATTGCACCTTCACGAATCAGTTGATGACAACCTTGATGATGTTCACTGTAAATATGCCCCGGAATTGCAAATATGTTCTTGCCTTGTTCCGCTGCCCATTGTGCCGTAAGCAATGAACCACTTTTTAACGCGGCTTCTGCCACAATCACCCCAAGACTTAAGCCGCTGACAATTCGGTTGCGCCGTGGAAAATGCTGCTGCAAGGGTGGGGTAAAAGGTAAAAACTCAGTAATAACTGTACCACCGTGGTTAATCATTTGCTGACGTAGTGCTTGATGTACAGCAGGATAGGTCTGTTCGATCCCTGTACCCATCACTGCAATCGTTCGTCGATGTTGTAGCGCAGCCCGATGTGCTGCTTCATCAATCCCTTGTGCCAAGCCACTATTAATATAAAAACCTTGCTCACTCAGATAAAAGGCAAAGTCATAGGCGACTTGCTGTCCGTGCGGACTTGGCTTGCGACTGCCAACAATTGCAATTTGTGGCTGGAGTAACTGATCTGCATGTCCCTGCCCGAACAGAATTGGCGGCTTATGCTCATAATGACTCAGTTGTTGTGGATATTCAGCATCTGTATGCAAAAGCACAAAATCACTGTGCAACTGAATCTGTTCTAGACTGTGCTGAAAATGGGTTTGAGATTCGCTGCTTTGAAAGTCTTTCAGGCGTTGAATATGATTTTTATGAAGGCCGAGCTTTTGCCAGGTCTCGATTTGAGAACAATGGACTGCATCCGCAAGATCTGCATAATGCCGACTGATTTTATAAAAGCTGGTGAGGGAATGTTGCACCAAATACCACAGCGTGATGGCATTGATTTGTGATGTCGACAATCTGTTCAACATAGTGAGACCTATTTTTGCGTCTTCTTATTATTGGTATGAATGAAAATAATTGAGATGATGCTGATCTATCAACATCATCCCACTTTGCAACCTTAGTCTTCTAACAAAGGAGGCTGAATGCCGGCACCCACTTTAATTGGAAGCTCGCTATCCAGCACATAGGCATAGCTCAATTGATCGAAGGCTTTAAAGACCATGACCTGACCAATACGCTCACCTGGCAATTGCACCCGTTCTTTAGTCTTCGGATCAGTCACCACTTCACCTTTCTGGTTTACGCTAAAGACATGACCTGTCTGAACGCCATGTGCCGTACCACGGTCAAGGGTGACGACACTATGACGTGCTGCAGTACCAATCGACCCCAATACACGCACAATCTGACCACCAGGCACAATACTTTCTGCATTGGTTGGGTAGAACAGCGTCGGTAACATCGGGTCGTATTCAGCGAGTACGCGGTCACCGCGACGCACCTCCGCGTTATAACTGTCAGTCAGCTCCAGTGTGGTTACCTCACCTTCACTACGTACCGCAATACCAGATGCCACCTGTTGCAGCTCGAGTGCAGCAGTATATTTCTTGCCATTGGCATCGGTAAATACATAAGGCTCAGCTTCACGATAAACGGCATAGCGTTGACCAACGACCAGACCGTTACCACGTACATAGACTTTCTGGCCTTTGCCCGCCAGTACGCGCTGATCTGCAGTTCCAAGAATGTATGGGGTGCCTTGAACTGAATCAGGCGCCATCAGGGTATAGCGCTCTAGCCACTGTTTGATATGTTCTAGTGGAATCACTGGAATGGTATTGTTTAAAGATTCAACCCGAATCTGAGGTTGCAGAGAGGTGCTGCCCAGATAGCGGCTGATAATACCGTCACAACCATCACCTTCATCTTTGCCAATAATCGGACGGCCCTGGTAATCACACATCAACAGGCGATCGCCCGGGAAAATCCAATGTGGATTTTTCACATGCTTGTTGCTGGCCCAGATTTCAGGCCAACGCACCGGGTTTTTCAAAAAGCGTTTTGAGATGTCCCAGAGGGTATCGCCTTTTTTGACCACATAAATATTGGGTGCACTGGCTTTTAATGCCGGCGGATTGACATTACGTGCAGGTGCGGCCTCGGCAGAATGAATAGTCCCCATACCGACACCGACACAAACGGCGAGTGCCAGCATCTGATTTTTAAACCCCAAGGCACTAAAAAATGGCATGCCCTTCAAAACCTTTTTCATTATCATAATTCCTAAAATTATGTGCGTAGTTGCGTTATAATAACGATCTTACACACATTTTTTGATGAAGCATTCCCTTCATTTGGTTTTTTGATCAATGGCATAATTGAGGACGCAGTATGGCCTTATTACCTATTTTAAGTTTCCCGGATCCCCGTCTTCGTACCATTGCACAACCTGTCGAAGATGTGACTGATGAAATTCGTCAGCTCGCTGCAGATATGTTTGAAACCATGTATGAAGCACCAGGTATCGGACTTGCCGCGACTCAGGTGGATCGTCATATTCAGCTGATTGTTATGGATCTGTCTGAAAATAAAGATCAACCGATGGTGTTTATTAACCCCAAAATTACACCATTGACTGAAGAAACGCAGCCCTACGAAGAAGGCTGTCTATCAGTTCCTCAAATATACGATAAAGTTGACCGTCCGTCACGTGTAAAAATCGAGGCAATTAATCTGGAAGGTCAAGCATTTGAACTCGAAGCTGACGGACTTCTCGCTGTGTGTATTCAACATGAAATGGATCACTTAAGTGGCAAATTATTTGTTGATTATTTATCGCCATTAAAACGTCAACGTGCACGTGAAAAAGTAGAAAAACTGGTACGCCAGCGTAATAAAGACAAGGTGGCAGTTAAACGCTAGGATATTTTTTTAATTTATTTTAATGATCCAACAAAGCCCAATTCTGATTGGGCTTTGTTATAATCGACATGAGCATATTTTAGGAGTGGCCTGTGTTTTTACGCGCGGGGCTGCTATTTGCATTTGCAGCTGTGTTTCTACAGATTGCTGTATTTTTACAGCCTTTGTTACCGACGCAATATCAGGTTGCTCCGGTCTGCGAAACCATCACGCGTGCGCTTCTTATCGCGACAGACGTTCATACACAGCATAGTGCCAGTGAACATCACCATTTCAAAGTCCAATCTGGTCATATTCAGCATGATCATCATGATGCCAATCATCAGTGTCAATACTGTACGGTTTATGCCAATTTAGTCTTACCGCCGGATCTGGATATCAAACAGGTACTTGACCGGATTCAGGTACGTTTAATTGCTTATCAAAAAACCTTTAAGCATGTCTGGTTTGTCCTTCAGCAGCTCTTTTTAATTCCTCAGGGACGAGCGCCGCCACTGCCTGCATAAACCTGCATTTTTCGCTTGGGTTGTTATTGACTCAAGCCATGCTTTTTTATGTATTCAGTGAGATAAAAAAATGGCTCAGCCTAAATTTTTTTTACAGCCACTTGCGGCTGCGATTTGTGTTATCTGTTATTCACCAGCCACAATGGCAAATGAAACGATGCCCGTGCAAACTTTGGCACCGATTGTGGTGACTTCTACAGCAGGTAATGATGCCAATGGACTGATTGTCCGTGCTGATCCGAAACAGCCGATTCAACCGATTCCGGCATCAGATGGTGCAGACTATTTACAAAGCATTGTCGGTTTTAGTGCGGTGAATAGCGGTGCCGGCACCAATGGTGATGTGACTTTCCGGGGTATGTTTGGTTCAAGAATTAAAATCCTAACCGATGGCACCGAAAACCTGGGCGCCTGTCCAAGTCGTATGGATTCGCCGACCTCCTATATTTCTCCGGAAAGCTATGACCGTATTTCGGTGATTAAAGGACCGCAAACAGTTCAGTATGCCAATACTGGCTCTGCGGCCACAGTAATTTTCGAACGTACACCGGAACAGTTTAAAGATGATAAAAACTATCGTGGTCAAACAAGTGTCTTGATGGGTTCATTTGACCGACTGGATCAGAATATTGAAGTGGCAGCAGGCGATGAGCAGAAATATATCCGTCTGAATACCAACCGTTCTGTATCTGGCAGTTATAAAGATGGAAATGGCACCATTGTTCCTTCGGATTGGGAGCGCTGGAATGCGGATCTGGCTTTAGGCTGGACACCTGATGAAAATACCTGGGTAGAACTGACCGGTGGTAAAGCGGATGCTGAAGCAGTCTATGCTGGTCGGGCTATGGATGGATCGAAATTTGCCCGTGAAAGTCTCGGTCTAAAGCTCGAAAAGAAAAATATTAGCGATGTGATTCAAAAGATTGAAGCACAGGTGAACTATAACTTTAATGATCATGTCATGGATAATTATAGTCTGCGTGAGTTTCAGGCTAGTCCCATGATGAGTATGCCCATGGCGAGCAATGTTGCGCGTAAAACATTGAATGCTCGTATGGCAATGACCAATGAATGGAATAAATTACAGCTGATTACTGGTATCGATAGTCAGAATAACCAACATACTAAACGTAACGGAAGTCTGATGACGCCGTATCAAAATCAGTCACGTACTA
The DNA here is from genome assembly GCF_013419125.1 of Acinetobacter sp. YH12102. Taxonomy (NCBI): domain Bacteria; kingdom Pseudomonadati; phylum Pseudomonadota; class Gammaproteobacteria; order Moraxellales; family Moraxellaceae; genus Acinetobacter; species Acinetobacter sp. YH12102. Next base: position 127,261 of record NZ_VPAS01000010.1, read on the forward strand.
AAGATATGGAATTCCAGTCTGTTGGGGCTTTTGGTGAGCTCAGTTATCAGCTTAGTGATAACAATAAGCTAGTGTCTGGTTTGCGTCTGGATCAGGTCAATGTAGAAGCAGTGGAGTCAAATCAGGAACGTAAAGAAACTCTACCGAGTGCCTTTGTACGTTTTGAAAATCATCATCCCGAGCATGACGATGGTAAGACCTATATTGGCGTGGGCTATGTCGAACGTATGCCGGATTACTGGGAATTATTCAGTCCTAAAACAGGGAATGGTAATACCAATACCTTTAAAAGCATTGATACTGAGAAAACCCTACAGTTGGATTTAGGTTACCAACATGAACATGGAAACCTAAGTTCATGGGTATCTGCCTATACAGGCTTGATTCAAGATTTTATTTTGACCAAATACAATGCAAACGATCAAGCTGAAACACGAAATGTCGATGCTGTCATTGCAGGTGCAGAAGCGGGCATTGGTTATCAGTTTAGTGATGCGATTCAGGTTGATGTCAGTGCCATGTACGCATGGGGTGAAAACACCACTGATAATACGCCGTTGCCACAGATTTCACCTTTAGAGGCTCGGGTGAATTTACGTTATATCCAGGATAATTATACTTTGGGTGCTTACTGGCGTTTGGTCGATGGTCAAAACCGAATTAGTGAGCGTGAAGGGAATATCGTTGGTTATGATGTTAAGAAAAGTGCAGGCTTTGGCACATTGTCTTTAAATGGCACATATCACTTTGCGAATGGGGTAGATCTTTCTGTGGGGGTCGATAACGTTTTAGATAAAACCTATACCGAACATTTAAACAAAATGGGTAATGCGGGTATCGGCTTATCTGCAACAGAACAATTCAACAATATTGGTCGTAACTACTGGGCACGTGTCAGTATGAAGTTCTAATTGTTGTCCACTATTCTAAAAAGCCATTGCTCTTAAGCAATGGCTTTTTTAATTTTAAGGTCGGAGTTTATTTTGCATATTTAAATAGAGTGCCAATTTCTAGGAAGAAGGCCGTATAAAACAAGTTTTGTCTATATAAGCGTCAGGGCGGTGAAGAATAAAACAAGAATTGACTACGCCTTAAGCAATAGGGAGTGCGTAATAAATGATTTTTTTAAATAATTTCAATTAAAACAATTACTTGTAATTGCTTGGGCGAGAGTTCTTAGCTAGATCACATGAAAATCAAAAATAATTAAAATAAATTTTATATAAAAAACAATTATTTATATTTTTATTGGTTTATAAAACAAACACACGATAAAAAATCTTTGCAAGAAGTGTTGCAAGCCCTCTGAAATGCTGTAGAATGCACATCCATCGGCAGTGATGAAAATTAAAACTTCTGATAAAACAGTAACTTAGCACGAGGTGTTAAGATTGGGTTTTGTTGGTTAAGTTCAAATTAATTTGAATTACGGATTGACACTTTAGAAATTCAGTGTAATATAGCCGACCTAGC